>CAZJOE010000309.1:0-3281 GCA_964547555.1 uncultured Elusimicrobia bacterium
TTTTCATGGCCTGCTCATTGGCTCCCGCTTCCTCGTTATGCGCTTTTGCGAATTTGTATTGGGCCACAGGACGCTGAAGCCAAAGTGGAATGGAAAGACCCACCCCAAACTGTCGGCCATCGGGTCCGGCGTCCGCCGACTTTTTCCCGACCATCAGGCTAACGTCCGGTGCAAACTCCAACCGGCTTCGGGTCAACATGGACTGACTGTGCCGTCTCTCGTGGCCAGCCGATTGATAAAGAGGGGCATTGGCGCGAGCCAACCTCTGAACGTCGGTGAGCGATACGGGGAGATCCGCCAAGACCGGCGGCTGAACCGATCCCCACGGTGTCTCGGAAGGTTGATTGAGCAAGGCATTGAGCTCAATTTGCATCACGATCCGGCGTTGCTTCTCCTCAAAGAGCATGTTTTCCATTTTGCGAAGCTCGGTCTGAACCATAAATACATCGGCTGCGGAAACTCCTCCGCCCATCGAGTTTCTTCCGGGCGTTCCCCGACCATCACTCATAGAAGGCGATGCTGGCCGATTGCGCGGCGCGCTTGAGAGTCGACTCTGAGCGCTTCGAAGCGAACTTTGAAGAATCGCAACACTTTCGGTGGCCAACGTAATCCGCCGATCGGTCATATAAAGCTCGTAATATCGCAAACGCACATCTTTCAGCACGTCAAAAAGTTTGTCGCGATAAGCAGCTTCAGCAATAAGGGATTCATGACGTTGCATACGAGAATCCGCAGTAAGCTTGCCAGGAAAAGGAATGTCTTGTTCGATAGAAGTGGTCCGCATCTTCATTGGATCAACACCCTCCATTCCGCTCGGTTCTCGCTCTTCCATGTAAGAAAGTGTGGGATTCGGCCACGTTCCCGCCGAACGCACCAGCGCCTTTTTGGCTTTCCACGTTTGTCGAGCCGCCAAAATATCAGGATTTTTTTCTCTCGCTGTATTCAGCACCTGGGTAAGAGAAATGGTTGGCTCCTGGCCAGTCGCTATAGAAAACGACAACAACGAGAACGCACCAAACGAGATTAATGAGCCAATTTTCATATCACACCTGTGTCCGCCTAAGGCGGAAAGCCGGACGAAAACACGGACCTATAATGATGAGGGTCTTTACCGGAAACGAGAACGCTGCTAGTTAAGCAGCAACAGGTGAAACAGGCGGAGCGCGAAGGAGCGGGACGATCTGGTGTAGGCGGTCTGTACGGAAGGAATGAAATGTCCAGTTTTCTTTTTCAAAAGAGAGAACCGGTACGGGGCTGTCGATTTCGATGATTCCAAATGAAACGATGTGTACCTGAGGAGAAAATTTAATGAGCGTTAGCGCCACCGAAGGAACGGCCGCTTCGCCGAGCATCGGGCACTCAGTCTTTTTGGCGGGCATTGGGCAGTGGCTTGATTTATCGTAGGTTGCGCAGCAACAGGAAGACTTGGTCTGTGACATGACAGCAGCACAATGAACCTGAGCCAATAAAGTGCCCGTCGACCCAAAGGCCAAAAGTCCCAAAAACATAATGTGAAGCCACTTCTTATTCATCGAAAGACAAGTATACCTCCGAAAACAGCAAATGAACATGAGAAGAAACTTGGGTCATAGTCGTTAAGAGAACCAATCCGTGAGGTAGAGACCCACCATCGTCAGATTATTGGTGATAATGAGAATGCCAATCAAGATGAGAATGATTCCACTGGCCACGATGATCTTCGGAATATAGACACTTAATTTCTTATAGGTGGTTAAGAATTTGTTCAACGCGACCGCCGCGAGGAAAAAAGGGATCCCGAATCCCAAGGAATATATTCCAAGCAAGGCGACTCCCTTCATGATGTCTGTTTGCGTTGCGGCCACCATCAGAATCGACCCGAGAATTGGACCGATGCAAGGCGTCCAGCCGGCGGCGAACGCCATGCCAATGAGAACGGATCCAAAATATCCAAGAGGGCGACTTTTCAAATGGACTCTTTTTTCAATTTGCAGGAATGGAATATTGATAAGCCCTGTGAAATGGACGCCTAAGACAATGACAATCGATCCGCCCGCCCATCTCAACACGTTCTGATACCGGTTGAGAGCACTCCCCATAGCCGTGGCCGTCGCTCCGAGCGCGATGAAAACCAGTGAAAAGCCGAAAATAAACAGAAGAGAATTGATAATCGTAGACTTCAACGCTTCATCGCGCCTTTCCACATTCGTAAGATCCTGAAATGACATTCCTGTAATGAAACCCACGTAAGACGGAATTAAGGGAAGAACACAAGGGGAGAGAAAAGAAAGAAATCCAGCGGTAAAAGCCATCCACAGATTCATGTCGGACATATTTGATCTCCTATTTCTTATTAACTTCTGTTAACAGTTGGTCAATTTCTTGGCGCCACTTAACGGGATCTTTATCGCTATAACCGAAATGAACAAAACGAATGATTCCTTTTTTATCGACGATGAACGACGACGGCATGGATCTCGCAACATAGCTTGAAACAACTTCCGATTTGGGGTCCAAGAGAATGGTTAAAGCGTCCGGCTTTATCTTCATTTTTTCGAGAAATTTTTCGACGCGTTCTTGGCTTTTATCCAGATTGATTGCCAAAACTTGAAGTCCATGCCCCTTGTACTCATTCGCCAATTCGTTTAACTCTGGAAACTCTTGTTTGCACGGAGGGCACCAGCTGGCCCAAAAATTAACAAACACAATATCCTTCCCCTGAAAATTCTTGAGCGCAATCTCCTTCCCACTCAAATCTTTTAATGAAAAGAGAGGCGCTGGATCGTTGACAAAGGCCGCTTGCAAAACTGCGCTTAAAAAAATGGCCGACAAACTTAAAATAATTTTTCTTTTCATCTCATAGCTCCTTTTTCTCACCGGTAACACCAAGATTGAACGCCCGCTTCTTTGAGGATCGCTTCGGCGGCCTTCCCGTTTAAGATTCCAAATGTCGACAGAAAACCAGCCTCTGAACAAGATTTCGCGGCAACGGTAACGGACCGCGGCGCGTCTGCAACCGACGAACCGGTTCGTGGATCCAAAATGTGGCCATACCTCTTTCCCCGCGCCGATAAAAATTTCTTGGAGTCTCCACTCGTTGCCAAGGCGCCTTGTCTGATATAAATCGTCCTAGCGGCTTGATCAGTCTGATTTACATCTTCAATTCCAACCGCCCAGGGGAGTCCGTTTCTCCTATGTCCTCCGACTGCGATATCGCCTCCGAAATTCACAAGCAAGCCAATGTCGCTGCGTTCTTGGAGCAATTGGAGCGACCGATCAACGGCATATTCTTTTCCGATTCC
>CAZJOE010000310.1:0-3280 GCA_964547555.1 uncultured Elusimicrobia bacterium
GCGGTTGATTCAGGTCTCGCGGAATATCTTTGCACGTTCAAATAAAAACCAAGAATTTAAATAAACGGAGGATGTAAATATGCACGACGGACGACCCAGACAAAAGGACGGACAAAAAAGCGGACGCAAAAGACGGTATTCCTTGGCGGAACGTCATGCTATGGGCATTTCTGCCACCGCCCGCGCCGCCGCTAGACGAGCCGAAAAAGCGGCCGCCAAAGCCGCTGCTAAAAAAGCTTAAACTTTAAGCAGGCGACTTATTTCCTGCCGCAATTCTTTAAGACCGTAGCCTTTCTTCGCGCTCACCCAAAATATTTCTTCAGGTAGAAACCCCACCGCTTGAGCCATTTGGGTGCGCGCTTCTCTTTGCCGAGATGCCGACAAAGAATCCACTTTGGTGCCAACCACCCTGAATGGAATATTATTTTCCCTCAGCCAAGCCATCATGGAGCGGTCGATGGGGGTAACGTCCCTTTCCGCGTCCAACAAAACAAACACGCAAGTCATATGGGGACGCCCACTTAAAGTGATGCCGATCATTTTGGGCCAGTAATCTTTTAATTTTTCCTCGGCGACGGCAAATCCATATCCCGGCAAATCGATGATCCAACGTCCTTGGGCCACTTCAAAAACATTGACCGCCCGAGTTCGGCCCGGAATTTTCGAAACCCGGGCGAGTTTTTTGTTCTCACATACCGCGCAAATAAGTGAACTTTTCCCAACGTTGGACCGCCCCACAAAAGCGACATCTGCCGTGGAAGCGAACAAGCGCATGGGATCGGTTTCGGTAATTAAGTATCGAGCATTACGAAGCGACATTATAAACACCACCTTTTATAATCACATCCAAACGATGACACGCTTGATCTCAGGCACTATATGAAAGAAATTCATAGGATTGTCCCTCACAAGGAGAATTTTTTATCACTGATCCAGAAATCATTCGCTCGGTTCTAGCCGGCGATAAAGAACAATTTTCGGAATTGGTCCGCCGCCATCAAGCGCATGTACTTGGTATTTGCAGGGGACTTTTAATTGATCCAACCTTGGCTGAAGATGCGGCTCAGGATATTTTCGTCAAAGTTTTTCAACTTCTCCACAAATTTGAAAACCGCTCCCTCTTTTCAACTTGGCTCTTCCGCATTGCTACCAATCATTGCCTGGACGTAAAAAGGAAAATAAAAAATCAAAAGACAGAATCTCTAGAAGGCATGCCCGACCGGGAGAAAATATCAGAACCCAATGCCTTTCAAACCGAGAAAAAACTTGAAATGAGGGATTTTGCTGCTTACTTACTAAAAAATCTTTCGGAAGCCGAACATGCCACCCTGGTTTTAAGGGAAAGCGAAGGGCTGAGCTATGAGGAGATTGCAGAGGTTCTCAACATATCTATGGACGCCGTTAAATCACGCCTCAAACACGCGCGGGATAAAATAGAAGAAAAAGCGCGCCACTTTTCGAAGCTAGAAAACGTCTAACCAAGCACAGGAGAATGAAGATGGACAACCAACAAGAAAAAGACTCCAACTGGAAAAAAATAACGGCAGGATTGTTTCCGCCCCACCCCCATCCTCATCCGGAAGCTTTTGTGACGCGCGTGATGGCCCGCCTAGAGAATGAAACGCTTCACGCGCCCGGGCGATTTGGTTTTTCTTGGAAAATTCCCGTTCTCGGTTTTATCAGTCTTGCCGCCCTGGGACTCATTTTTATTCAACCTATGGGCGCAACCGTCTCAACCGAGGATTTACTTTTGGCGGATGAATCAGAAACAACGAATCTCCGTCTGGCCTTTCAATCCGAAGACCCGCAAGCCGATCAATTTTTAGCTATTTCCATGGAGGAATAAATGAAAAAAATAATCGCCTCATTATTAATAGGGTTTATTTTAGGAGCCGGCCTCGTCTGGAATTTCAAACCAAAATTTCAATCCAAAAGAAATCCGGATACCCACTTTAAACGCATGTTGGAGAAATTTAACTCGAAACTTGATCTGAATGCTCAACAAAAAGAACAGGTTTCAGACATTCTTAAAGAAAACCGTAAAAAGTTCGACGCCATGCGTGAAGATGCCAAACCAAAATTCGAGGCTCTTCGCCAAGAAACCCGTGATCGAATCAGCGCCATCCTCAACCCGGATCAAAAAAAGAAATATGACATCCTGGAAGCTGAAATGAATTCCCGCAGGAAGAAAGACAAACGACCGTGAAACCCGTCCGCACCACTACTCTATCTTTGGCCCTTTGGGCCACCCTCCTTCCCGGCCTGACCGCCGGACCGCTCACCTGGGAAGATTGCCTCGCCGCCGCCAAGGAAAAAAATCCCGATCTCGTCTCTTCCGAAAAAGCACTGGAAGCCTCTCGCGCGGATTACAAAGAAAGCTACAACGGTCTTCTTCCCAATCTATCTCTTTCCAATAGTTACACAAAAACGGATTCTCCTTCTTCCCGTAATTCCCGCTGGAGCGCTTCGGGACGAGCCGGTATCGATCTTTTTAATTTGGGCAATAATGCGAACATCGATTCGGCTTCCGCCGCTTTGGACCAAGCAACGGCCGGCTTAAGGCTTCAGTCCGCCGACGTCCGGTTTAACCTCAAACAAGCTTTTGCCGACCTTCTCTTTGCGCAAGAGCAAGTGAGTGTTTCAGACCGCATCAAATCTCTTCGTGAAAAAAATTCCAACATGGTGGCTTTAAAATATGACTCGGGTCGGGAATCCAAAGGGAACATGCTTCAGTCGAAAGCTGAACTCAAAGAAGCGGAAGCAAACCTGTTCGAAGCCGCGCGAAATTTACGAGTCGCTCAACGGGAGATGAACAGTCAACTGGGCCAGGAAATTTTTCAGGTATGGACCGCCTCAGGGGAATTAACAACCGTCGACTTGCCCTCTTTTCCAGACATCGAAGCCTTGACCGAAATTCATCCTCAAGTGGCTGTCCAGAACGCCGCTTATTCTGCCGCCGAAGCCCGTTTAAAAAATGCGAAGAGCTCCCTTTGGCCCACCCTTTCCGCCAACTATATCCGGTCTTTCTCCGACGTGAATTATTTCCCGGGAAACCCTCATTGGAGCGCGGGAGGCGTTCTTTCTTATCCAATTTTTGGTTCAGGTCTCACCTCAACCTACTTCTCCATTTCTTCGGCCAAAAGAACATTGGAAAAAGCTGACGCGGATTTAAGCTCGACAAGAAATTCAGTTCGCACGCTGCTTGAAACCAACTGGGCCTCTTTGGCGAGCGCGCTCGATCAAGTCCAAGTGCAACTCACTTTTTTAACCGCCTCTCAAC
>CAZJOE010000311.1:0-3267 GCA_964547555.1 uncultured Elusimicrobia bacterium
ATCCATAGCATCGTCATTCCCGCGAAGGCGGGAATCCAGGTTTTCAATATGGCTTTTCTGGTTTTCATTTTATTTGGCCACTCCGATGACGCCGCTCACGCGTTCTCCGTTTTCGCTGAATTGATAAATATAAACGCCGCTTTCTACGATCTGACTGGACTCGTTTCGAGCATCCCATTCTGCATTCGGTCCCGTTAATGAACGAACCCGATGACCGGTCATATCAAATATTTCAATCTGGGTTCCGGGACCCGTCCCGCTAAACACCGCTTTATCATTGGAGTTATCGCCATTGGGCGTCACGATTTTCTGAACGCTGTCGGCGATGGATTGTCCTGACGGCGGCCCCATGTTAAACACGCCCAAGTAATTAAAGGCGCCCACTTTAGCTGATATTGTTTTTGTCAAAGCGTCGATTTTTCCACCGATGTTTTTCCAAGAGAATCCGTCCCAAATGGCCAAGGACAATCGGTTTTGGGGAACGGGGGTTCCTCCGAGCTGCCAACCCGAGGGGGTGGGAATAAATTCCGGATAAATGACGGAGACGCGGACATGGCCTGAAACAGGCGGATCAGATTCCAATTTATAAAGAGCATATGGCTCCAGTGATCCGTTCAAGCCGGGAACAAATTGATCGTTCAAAGGAACTTCGCTCAAGGTAATTTGAGTGGGACCTTTTAAGACACCGGGGGGAACGTCCAACAAGGATTCACCGTCATTCGGATTGGCGTCGTACAATGTTACGCGTCCCCCTGAAGAACCAAGGACAGGACCCGCTCCAGCTTGAGGATTAAGAGAGATCCACAAATCAGGATCCGCAAATGCATCTCTGGGCATGGCTGCGGTGCTGATCAAAACGCCATCGGCATCCCGTTTCTCAGCGAGAATTTGATACCGGAATCCACCGGTTGTTAATGAGCTTGGAGAAACCTGGAAAAGGAAAGGCGCGGGTTCTGAATAGAAGAGAGCGACCTGCTCATCAACGCCCCCATTGGGGGTTCC
Source organism: uncultured Elusimicrobia bacterium (assembly GCA_964547555.1). Taxonomy (GTDB): domain Bacteria; phylum Elusimicrobiota; class Elusimicrobia; order F11; family F11; genus CAZJOE01. Next base: position 1,003 of record CAZJOE010000311.1, read on the forward strand.
GTCGGTGTTTAAAATTTGCAATCGAAGTTTAACCGTAATATTGGCTGGAACGTGATTCGTTCCCACAGTCCCTTGAATGAGGGCGATCCTTGTCACCAAAGAGACACCCCGAAGAGGCACGTGTTTAATTACAAAACCGTCCAATGGATTCTCAGGGTCGATGGTTCCTCCCACCTGGGCTTCCATAGCGACATACTCGACTTGGGTCGACGTAAAATCAGCCAATGAAAAGGTCCCCCACGCCGTCAAAAGCAGCGCGAGGGTTCCTAGCCATCTCAATGATTTTACGTTGATTAATTTCATCTCATCTCGACCGAGTAATTCTCAAGAATTTCAACTTTTTTTGACGTCTTCACAAATTCGATTTGCCGGTCAATATCGGTCATGGTGATCACACACTTGTAGATTCCCGGCTTCAAACGAATATCGTTGAGTTTTCCCATGTACACGCCCTCTTTGCCAGGATAGGTGGGGCGGCCTTGTTCGAGAAAAATATTGGCGACCGTTTGGTCTTTATCGTTCCTCATTTCAAAAAATCCGCTGGGGCGAAGATGCACATTGCCCCGGTTTTCAAGCAGCACCGAAACGCTCACCGTGCCGGTGGTCGGCGATACCATGATCGCCTTGATGTTTCCTTTAATTTTTTCGCTTCCTTCAATGGCGTTATAAATGGCCACGCTGAGCACTTTGTTGATGTTGGTCGGAATTTCTTCGATCAAAGAAAAAGAGAGCATTCCAATGAGTTCTCCCTGGGCGCCTTTGGGCGCTTTCACAAAAAAATTAATCTCTTGTGAGGCTCCTTTCTTGAGTGAAAACTCTTTGGTTTTAAAAGTCAGCCAATCCGTCGCTTTGAATTTCTCATTGCCGGGAGCGATGAACCAATCTTTTGAAGAAAGAGAAATTTTCAAGTCATTCTCTTCATTGTTCGTGACGGTACAACGCCCTTCGGCTTTGCCGCCGGGCTTCACGGTAAACATCTGATAGGTCGGCGATACTTGAATGGCGAAGCCATCCAAGGCGAAGAGCCCGATCAGCATGCTGAGAACAACCGCTTTTTTCATCTTTAATCCTTTATCACTTTGTGGGCACCTGCCCTGTGAGATCTCGCGAAAAGTTGTCCTCTCCGCGAAATCCCACAGTCGGTACGCCATTTAATTATAGAAGGAAGGCTTCAAAGGTCAAACGACTGGTGCGATAAGTCGTCTGAGCCGCTGCTGTCGTGAAGTCCGCTTGCAGATACAAGTATGAGGCTTTATCCGCATCGGGGAAGAAACCCCCAGGCGCTTGCGTACCGTGAGTTCCACCAACTCCGATGGCCATAACGAATGGATCGGCATTAACAAAGGCGGCGGTATCAACACCTGTGTCCGTCGTGTCTCCGTCTCCATTGCGATCGATTGCAGGGGTTCCTTTGTCGAGGAGGTAGAGCCACTGAAACCGATTGCCGTTGCCCGTCGCGGGACCGGTGTTCGGATCAGCCGCGAGAAGCTCTGTCCCAACAATCACTGTGCTGGCTTTGATGCTCCACGCCACTGGGAGTGTGGTACCGGACGTATTCCCTGTTGCTGGGACCATAAGTAGACCAGCGGGATTGGAGTCGCTGTTGATGGGTTCAGCTGGGGTCGGGTCCACGAACTGCGGAGTTGCCGTGGCGGCTTTATTGTCGGAATAGATCTGGATACCACCTTGGGCATCCGTCACGTTCCAAACAAGTTTCGCCAACTGATCGGCTACTTTCCATCCGCTGCCAGGAAGAGCTCCTGTCCAGTTGATGTTTGTCGCTGTCGTCGCCGTGCTTGTATTCGGGTGCAAGCTTAATACGAAGCTCGCTGCTTCTACTCCACCTGTTGTCGCTTGGGCCGTCACTTGGGCGGTTTGCTGAGACTGAAATACAGCCTGAGCAACTGATCCCCCCCCGAGGATGGCCAAAGAGGCAACGAGGCCTGTTAAGGCTAGTTGTTTTTTCATTTTATTCTCCTTGGTTTTTAATTTATGTAAGTATGTCCACCACATAAAATCTAGAAATCCGTCGTAAGAGAGAACCGATGATTCCCGCTGGTTCCCTCCACGTCAAGCGGCCACAACAGTGAATAGTCAAGCCGCATAAAAACGCCGTTAAAAATACGGAACTGATATCCGAGACCGCCGCCAATTTGGTCCTCATTGCCGCCAAAACGAAACGCAAAAGCGTCCCGCATCATCCATCCTTCCCAGGCCATGGTCACGAGCGTGCGGCCGTTGCGGCGGGACAAATCCAAGGCCGGG
>CAZJOE010000312.1:0-3263 GCA_964547555.1 uncultured Elusimicrobia bacterium
AAAAGAACCAGGCCTATAAATCCAAGGATGAAACGCTTCAACGGATCACCACGATTTTTTTAGTTGTTTTAAGTTTCGGACCTTCAAACGTCAGTAAATAAGTGCCGCTGGCCACTACGGAACCGTCGTTGTTTCTTCCATCCCAAGTCGATGTCTTGGTTCCCGTCGGACAGACTTCGTCAACCAAGGTTTTAATGAGTTGCCCCTCCATGGTGAAAAGAAGAATTTTTATGTGCCCGGGAGTATAAATGGTCACGTCAATGGTGGTGGCATCATTTAATCGGGGACGGATTAGATTGTTCATCATATCCACTTCGGCCTCAGCGAAAGTAATCGTCAACGCATTGGCGAGTGTTCCCGAATCGCCATCGTTGTTCGTTACCACCACATCCCATTCGCCGATCGCAGCGGCCAAAGGACTCAAGTCAACGGTCAAGGTCTGATCGTCGGTTCGGTTTACATTGGTGCCTAAGATATTGGGCTGACCCGACTTGGAAAGCATGACTGTTGGCGTCAGAGAAAATACTTCTCCTTGAATTGTGAAAGAGGTGTCCGTGAGCGAATTAATTACCTCAGGAGGAGAAATGGATTGAGGATCGGGATTTTCTGTGACAGCGCTAAAAACAGAGGAAGTCTCCGTGGAGCTTACTTCCGTGTAGTTATAAAAAAGGCGAGACCGAAAGGTTTCAGTAGACTGAGCCACAGCCAATGAAGACAAAATCCCATCGGCGGCGCCAGTGGATAATCGAAGGCCCGTTTCCGCTGCCACAGCCGTGACACCCGCGTTGGACAAGACACTGGCAACCGTTATATTTGTAGAGCCGCCCGAAACAGGAGTGGTATAAAACAACCGCACTCTTTGGTCGGTTCGAGTACTAACAGCCACATCTCCGGCGGGCCCTCCCACCAAGGTTGTGGTACTCCACGTGACGCCTTCATTGATGGAAAAGGCCGTAAAAATTCCCTTGTCGGCCGAATTGTTTCCTCCATCCACATCTTGGATATAGAAAAGACGCCAAATCCCTCCCGTAATTTCGACCAATCGCGGACTGCCCGTATAGGTTCCTCCCGTGCTGATAAAAACAGCGGTGCTGACGGAAGGGGATCCAAATCCAATGCCATCGGCAGAAGTCGCTATGAAAATTCCAAAGGGTCCCGTCCCAACGCCCACCGAATAGGCCATCGAAAACCCGCCCGCATCTAAGGGGACGACGCTACAGCCAGTAACCGGATAGGTTCCTTGAAAGAGATTGGGGTTTTCAGGTGAAAGACTGGTAGCGCTACTAACGGTCCAGGTTAACTGGTCTGGACTCGTCGCCGAATGGACCGCATTATCGCGAATAAAATACATTCGATAAGCGGTCCCTTCTCTAAGAATAGATTGGGGGGCGGCAGAAGCCAAACGGACTTGGATATCAAGGGGTTCTTTGGTGAAAGTGGGCGCGGCTTCTAAACCGGCGGAAAATAGAAATAAACCAACAAAAAACCAACCGAGTAATTGGAGAGATTTTTTAGCCACGAGGGAATTAAAGGAAGAACGAAGCAAAATTACAAGACGGAATTTAGATTTGCTTCGCGTTCCGGATCGCGAAGCCCGGTTACTTCATAAACGCCGATGGGCGTTTGACGCCCCCGCAGCGTTTCAGTCGAAACAAACCGCACCTGAACCAATTTTGAAACGGCCAGGTAAGTTGTCTCACTGATCAAAAGACTGGTTCCATATTCTTTATTAAGCGCTTCCAGGCGGGCCGCGGTGTTCACCGTATCTCCAATGGCGCTGTATTCCATTCTTCTTTCGGAACCAATGTTCCCAATGACGACATCGCCGGTGTTAATTCCAATACCAATGCGAAATCCTTGAATTCCCTCCAGCAACCATTGAGCGTTGAGTTCGATAACTTTTTTCTGCATGGCCAAGGCGGCCAGCAAGGCGCGCTCTTCATCCACGCCAGAGGAAAGCGGAGCGCCGAAAATGGCCATGATAGCGTCGCCCATAAATTTGTCGACCGTTCCTTCGTACTGGAATACAATGTCGATCATTTCCGAGAAGAAACGATTGAGTTGGCTGATGACCTCTTCGGGATCTTGTCGTTCAGCCAAGGCCGTGAACCCTCTAATATCGCAGAAAAGAACCGTCACGCGCCGGCGTTCCGCGGCCCAAAATGTTTTCGCGGGATTGGAAAGAATTTTTCTGGCCACTTGATGGCTCACATAGCGTTCGAATTGGGTTTTATACATCTCGCGTTCATGAAGGCCTTCGGTCATCAAGTTAAACGCTTGCGCCAAATCGCCAAGCTCGGCGCGGCCGGGAATATCCACCCGATGAGCAAAGTCTCCTTTGGCCACCGCTTTGGTGGCGAGGATCAACGCCTTAATCGGGCGAGTCACCATGGCTGCGATCGGAAAACTAAGAATGATCGAGAAAACGACCCCCATGGCCACCAAACCAAATGCCCAGTATCGAAAATTGAGAAGCGCTTTCATGACTTCATCGGGTTCAGCGTCAACGCTGAGGACCCCCACGGTTCTCCAATTGCTGTCCCTGATGGGAGCGCTGGCAGAAAGCATGATTCCCCAATCGCGATACGCCCTTAGTTTATGATCCGCAAATGGCTCCACAATGGGAATCATCCAGCGCTTGTCATAAGAGTTGTCTTCCGTTTCTCCCGGGATTGAAAAGAACCGCGAATCAACCGGTTCCGCATCAACAGCATATTGCCACAAGCCCGGTTTATCGGACTGAACCATGGTGTAGATATAGCGAAGCTTAAGATCCTTATTTGTATCTCTCAACTCCTGCAGAAATTTTCTTATTTTTCGGTATTCGGGACTTTCTATCGACCCCGGCTGAAGTTTTATTTTCTGGTGCTGATCACCGCTAATTCCAAGCGCTCCTGATACGGCAACGGCTTTCAACCTTTCTCCCAGCTGTCGAGTGGATTCACTCATGGCCACGGTATAAATCGAGTAGGAGGAAATCCAAGAAACAAAGAGCATGCTCCATCCAACGATGAGCGCGACTTTGGTTTGAAACCTAAAGGGCGAAAGGGCCTTGGAAAAAATATTCATATAAATCCTTGGCAAGTATACAAGCTTGCCCTACCTAAATTGTTTGGAATTTATTTGATATAAGAGCGTTACAAACCCCATTCCCCATGAACCAATCGTCCTTTAAAAACAAATTGTTTTTCGCTTTGGCCTTGGGCTTTTTATTTGGACCCCCGCCGGCTCTGGCGCTGGGACCGGGGGCTGAAGGAAGCTTT
>CAZJOE010000313.1:0-3251 GCA_964547555.1 uncultured Elusimicrobia bacterium
AATGGGACCCTGCAACAACGACTTTATTCTCATCGCTAAAAATGAAAACGCAGTGTCATCGGTCTTAAAGCTGACCCGTTCATAAAACTTGGTTAATGATTGAAAATTTACGAGCAAATGAGACCAGGGTTTTATTTTTGTCATCTCGACTTTACCCTGAGCCAAATCGCACATTTCGCTGACGGTATGTTTGACCATAAACTGAGCAATGGCGACGGTTTTTTCATTCTCAGTCTTATTGAAATTGTCTTCTAGGAATTTAAAGTATGGCTGAGAGGTAATTTTCTTGTAGTTGGCCAACACCGCTTTAAGTTCATCTTTCATATGGGCTTTGAGCCAAGCGTAATAACGAAGGTCCTCGCGCAATGCTTCCGATTCTGTGGAACTCAAATCGTGATTGAGAAGAATGGAAAAAAGAAGCGGATGCAACCCAATGGCGTCGTCATCGATGATGATTCGGTTCTCGCCGGGGTTTGTCATCAAAACTTTTAAATCTTTGTCGAAAGCAAATTCAATTTTGCGGCTCAAAGATTTCCTGCCAAACCGGTCTTGAAAATATTTCCCAGAGCTCCGGAGGTAACGCCCCCAATATTTGAGGCCGGCTGTTTCAAGCACAGCCAGGGCCGGCACGATTCGACCCTCAAGTGAGCTCACAAGATTTTTATCTTTATCAAAAGAAAATTTTGGCTCCGCTCCTTCAAAATTAACGCTCCAGGTTCCTCTGACGATAGGAATCCGACCCGTTCCTTGCGACAGAAGAGGTTCCTCAGTCTTTTTCACCGGAGCGTTGTGCGGTTGGTTCCTCGTTTTTAGAACAAACTTGGGCATCGGATTCCTGGCCGCAAAGTCAGATTGAAGATCCCAAGCAAGTTTTGACAGAGTGAATTTATTTCCTTCAATCAATTGATATTCGGCTTGCCCCCCCAAACCAGATCCGTTCCCCAAAGAAACAGTTTCAGAGACAATTTCCGTCCCTCCTTTGAGGAGTTTATAAAGCTGTCCCCAATGGGCTTTTATTCGTCCCATTCTTTTAGGAAGAACCGCTTTTAATTCTGAGAGGGGCAAACTCACATAAAGATGGCCTTTATCCGATTCGATAACTCTTTGGAATGTGAAGCCTTTTATTACCTTCCCTTTTACGGTGCCAATCCATTTATTTCCTTGCACTCTAACCAGCTCCACTCCATTGAAAACAACTGGGGCTTGCCATTGAGGACTTTTGGCTTCATCGAATTCAACACGGATTTTCCTTAAATCGCCAAAATGGCTTCCGGAAAATAAGAAATGCATCGCTAAAATCGCACGGTCATTTTTAAAATGTTCCGTGAAAAGTTCGGGGACGTTGTCAAATTTGAGATTGACCCCATCCGCTTTTGAGCCTATATCCAAAATACGTTTCATCAAAACTGCGGGTGAATTAATTTTGGTGCCTTTCTTTTCAACAGGAGAATTGTGGCCCCCGTTGGTACCGATGGCGGCGATGCCATCTAGGTATCCAATGAGCGCCGTGAGATCAGTTAAAGCTGGACCAATGGTAGGTTTCCCAGTTTTCGGCAACAAAGATAGAAATGTAGCTCTCAATAAAGTTTTGAATTCGGCTGCTTGAGATTCATCTTTCTTATCGATGAATTTGTCCGCCATTTCCAGTGATCGGTGCATCATAAATTCAACAATGGCCTTTTGTTGGATTTCATAGTCTTTATTGTAATTTTCTCTTAGAAATCTGAAGTAAGGCTGAGCGGCATAAGGACTTTGTAAGGCTTTTGCCATCTCCTTTGGAAATTTTCTATTCAGATAGGAATAGAAACCCAAGTCTTCGGTTAAAGCTTTGGATTCAGTTGGATTAAGTTCGTGATGGAGAAGCAATGCAAACAAAATCGGGGGTAGATCCATCGCTTCATCGTCAAAAATAAGAATTCCGTCGCCCGGATTGGTCATCAGAACAGCTTTATCATTGTCCCTCTTTAGCTTTATTTTCAGGACTTGCTCAGGAATTCTTTTAAAGACCCGATCAAATTTATTGGCGTCGCGGTCATTCAAATAGTCGATCCAAAAAGGGCTGGCATCTTGGAACATCTTTTGAACCCGGGCCATATTAAAATCGGCAACATCGGGTTTCCATTCGGGTCGTGCCTGAATCTGGCCGTCAGGTTGAGGCAGGGTTTCCGTTTTCCAATGAATGTCCAGTGTTCCTACATAAACGGGGGTTATGGCATCCCCTTTATCCGACGAAATCCCATTCACCGGGGCGTTGTGGGATTTGGAGGGTCCGCCGACTCCTTCGAAAAGGTTTGTTGAAATGGGGGAAGCGTTGGTTGGATTGGCCGGGACAACGATGGCGGGAATACGTTGATCGGCGGAAGGAGGGGGACCCGGTTTTTTGGGTTCTCCAATGAACGAAGAAACAAATAACCAGCCGATCAAGAACACAAGGGACACTCCCAAAGCATGCATCGGCGCTTCATGGGGTTCAACGTCAACTCTCGTTAAAACGTGATAAACGACAAAAGCCCCCACACCGATAAATAAAATGTTCACCACCAATTGTGCCGTTGAAACGGCCAAGAGGGGCTGCCACAATCCATCGCCGCCCACGGCGAGGCTCCCCAAAAGCGGTCCCATAGAAACGGCGGCGGCCAACAAGAGAAGATATTTTGAAGGACCTGACGGATTTTTGGAGGTTTTTGCGACAATCTCCACGAGTCTGGCTTCATACATTTTTTCTCGTTCACGTATTTCTCTGTTGAAATGGAATTCTTCAGGCGTATCAATCAGGGTTTCCTTTATTTTGTTTCTTTTCGCGGCATCTACAACAGGTTCATCAGTGCTGTAGTCCCTTACTAATTCTGCTAACGATTTCAATAGGGTTTGATTGTATGGCCCGCGGACTCGAATATCATAGAGATTTGTTGGGCCAATTTCACTTTGGTGGAGTTGGCGGAAATAGAAAAGCCGATACTCGTCTTTCAAACCTTCCAGATTGTCACTGTCATATTTTTTGACATCGGAATTGTATAGGACCACGAGCAAACGTGATTGCTGTGGATTGAGTTGATCAAACCCCAATCCTTTTCGTTTGGCGCTCATCAATTCATCAATTTCATAAAGAGATATTTCCTTTTTTGACGTCAAAATATCCACCCGGATTCCGATTTTTTCATAGATATTCATTATCAATTTTGCGATGGAGGCACTGGGCGGTGCATGAAATCCTGCCTCGAGCGTGCAGGTAATATTTTTCAAGGTATATT
>CAZJOE010000314.1:0-3203 GCA_964547555.1 uncultured Elusimicrobia bacterium
GGAAACGCCATCGGCAGACGTTCCCGACATGAGTCCAACGGCCAAATGGCTCATAGATTAAATCGCAGTGCTTTATGAAGATGGCCGTCGGCCAATTCCAAAAGATGCCGCGCTTCTTTGAGGGAAATTTTTTTCTTGGCCATCAAGATGCCCGCTTTAACACTCCCTTCCGCTTTGTCCAAAATTTCCTCGGCTGATTTTTCATCGACGCTTGTGAAGAATCGAATTAATCCAACAGCGCGGGCCCGCAGCTTCTTGGAACGAGGCTGAAGATCAATCATCCGGTTGCCCAGCACTTTGCCCAGCTGTGTCATGGACACAACCGTTAACGCATTCAGAACAAGTTTGGTCGCCGTCCCCGCTTTAAGACGCGTGGAACCGGCGATCACTTCGGGTCCCGTGTTAAGAGCGATGGTTACTTCAGCCAAATTGCGCTGAACGGCAGGGTTACACGTAACAAAAATTGTGCGCGCCCCTTTAGCGCGGCTGGCCCGCAGGGCTTCGCGGACAAAGGAAGTGACGCCACTGGCGGCCACTCCCACCACCACGTCTCCCGGACGAACATTTTTGTGAACGATCTCTTCGGCGTCCTGGCCGCGATCTTCAGCCCCTTCTTTCGAAGCGAATACCGAGGATTTCCCGCCGGCCATAAAAGCTTGGACCAAAGAAGGCGAGGTATTAAAAGTGGGGGGACATTCCGCCGCTTCCAGGATTCCAAGCCGTCCACTGGTCCCAGCACCCATAAAAAAAAGCCGCCCTCCCAGTTTAAGCGAGGCCACAATGAGTTGGACCCCTTTCTCCAAGGACTTCTTTTCTTTCCAAACCAAGGCGGGGATTTTGGCGTCTTCCTTATTAATTATAGAGAGGGCTTTGAAGATTGAAACGCGGTCGATATTCCGGGAGGAGGGATTAATTTGCTCGGTGGGAAGCTGGCCGTAATTAATTTTAGATTTCACGCAGCAGAAGATACAAAAATCAGAAAGGGATTAAACCACTTCTTCGGTCCAGCGGTATCCCACTGCGGGAACAGTTTCGATAAATTGACCGGCCTTGCCCAGCTTCTGACGCAATGTTTTGATGTGGCTGTCCACAGTGCCTTGCATGGACTCATATTCAACACCCCAAACGGCTGACATCAAATTGTTTCGCGTGTGGACTTTTGCTGGCTTCATCAAAAAAAATAGCAAAAGGTCGAATTCTTTTTTGGTGAGCTTGATAGAAGTTTTATCCACATGAACTTGCCTTGAATCCGCGTCCACGCTTAAATTTTTAGATCGATAGGACTGACTTTTTGCGGCGCCGGGTTCTTGTTTGTTCACGCGCCGCAAGGCCACACGAATACGAGCCAGAAGCTCAATGGGGCTGTAAGGTTTCGTGATGTAATCATCCGCGCCCACTTCCAGGCCGATCACTTTTTCCATGTCTTTTGAACGCGTCGACACCATAAGAATAGGCGTCGACTTTGTTCTTTCATCCGACCTTAACTCCCGGCAAACGTCATACCCATCGATGTCAGGCAAGCGAAGATCCAACAGAACCAAATCCGGCTTTTCCTGAAAGGCTTTTTGAATTCCATCGCGGCCGGTGAGCGCCGTGGCCACGTCAAAATGCTCGCTCACCAAAAAATCTTTGAGCCCTTTAAGAACATCTTTTTCGTCATCGATGATGAGAATTTTTTGCATCAACCCTGTCTCCTTAAAGTTAAAGAGAAACAACTTCCTTTGCCTGGTTCACTTTGGACATGCACAGCAGCTTTTAATTGGCTCGCGTAAGCTTTCACAATGGAGAGACCCAATCCTGTGCCTTTGATCGAACGGGCATGATCAACGGACCGAAAGAACGGATCAAAAATTTGCTTTTGATCTTCGGCTGAAATTCCATGCCCCGAATCTTTAACAAAAACTACAAAATTATCTTTCTCTTCTTCACATCCAATTTCAACAAATCCTTTTTCAGTGTATTTGATCGCATTCGAAACAAGGTTTTCCATGATCTGCAAAAGCTTGGATCGGTCGGTCTTGATGAAAACAGACGGCTTTGGCTCAAGCACTTTAAGACTGATTTTCTTCTCTTTGGCCAACGGTTGGTAAGTTTTCTTAAGGGATTTAAACAGGTCGGCGATATCGATGTCTTCCATAAAGAGCCGCTGCTCTTTGGATTCAAAAGCCGCCATCACCAACAAATCGTCCACGAATTGAGAAAGCCGCAACGAATTATTCTGAATGATCGAAACGGTTTCATGCTGGTTCGCTTTTAAAGGGCCATAAACACCTTTGAGCAAAAGGCCGCAAAAACTTTGGATGGCGGTTAACGGTGAGCGAAACTCATGGGTGACCGAATTGATCAGCTCTTTCTTTTTCTCGTTCAAATCATGGAGGCGTTCCATGGCTTTAACAAATCCGATAACGCCGATGAGCGCCAAAATCAAAGGAAACCCGCTTAATATAAAAAGTTGTCGGAGCGTTTTATTGGTCCTGCGTTTAAGATGCCTCTCAATCCCGCTCTGATCAAAAACAATTTTTGCAAACCCGGCGCGTTGACCACCAAAAAGAAGAGGAGCGACGATTTCTTCGCCGGCATTCCCGGACGGAAGGACCGTGGTATCTCGGAAAAAAAGGTTGGGATCAATGTCGCCGGTTTGTTTCGGGATGGATCTTAAGGTGGGCTTGCGCGTGAAATCGAGATCATTTCCTTCGGTGTCCAAACAGGCGGCCGAGTAGAATCCGACCTCTTCTTTGAGGCCTTTACGAAAACCTTCCAAGATGAGTCCGTTTTCGTAGAATGCGCGCTCGCAAATTTTTGACAGTTGGAGAATCGACTGCTCTTTCTTGTTTTGGATGGACCGTTGCTCATACCTCTTTTCCGAGGTCAAAAAAGCGGTCCCAAAACCGAGAAAAATGACTCCGACCACCAAAAGCGTGTACATGACGAAAACAAAGCGAATTTTCATATTGGTTTGATATGGTAAGTTAATATGCAAGGAAGAGGCACTTCAATCATATATTTCAGAAAAATTTCACCTCTATTTCGGGTTAATTTTCTCTCACTTGGGCTACTCTTGGGCACAATGATAACACCAAAGTTCGCTTATTCAATCCAAGAAGAAGGAGCAGCCCAAACGCTGCTTCTTTCGCCGAGCGCCCGAGCCACCTCTCTGGGGGAAGCGCTCACCGCCCTGGACGACGAAGTGGCCGCCGCCCATT
>CAZJOE010000315.1:0-3198 GCA_964547555.1 uncultured Elusimicrobia bacterium
CCTTAGAGATTATCTTGTGACTCATGAGGTCGATTCTGCCCTGAGTAATTTATTTGGAATCGCAGGAATTGGTTTCGCTTTTTCTGCCGCCCACACGATCGTCGAATGGATCGTTCGCGTCAAGAAATTGGGATGGCGCAACGCCTTCTCGGCTAAGTTTCTTAGAGCTGATGCAAAGGATTTTGGCGTTCGCAACGGTCTCTCAATTGGTCTTACTCTTCCCTTTCTTTTTCTCGATCCTATCACCGCATCCATCATTACCATCATAGCCCACGGACTTTACAACGCCGCAAAGTTGGGTGGACTCTTGCCGAAATGGATGCCGGTCGCATCAATTCAGAATGACCAGTCGATCTTAAAAAAACTTTATGAAAATGAATCTGCCGAAAAACTATTAAGAGCCTTAGTCGGCGGCAGAATAGATAAGCCATTAGATGAACAATCTGTTTTGTCATGGTTAAAGAGAATTAAAGTCATAAGAATTCCTCACAATGGCAACATGAAAAAAATATTTACTGTTGTCGATGAACAGGGCAGAGAATTTCAAATGCTCGTCATAAAGCAAAAACCCCAATTTGGGAAAAAATCATCAGGGCTGGCCGTGGCATTAAATCCGGGAGACTGGGTTGGTAGTCGCTCTGCTTTTGGCTATTTAGGGAATTATTATCAATTCCCGTCGGACGTGACCGAGATGATGGCCGCAGAACTTGAAAAAATAGCGCGGAACTCGAATGTGCACCCAGAGCCATCGCAAGAGGATGGAGTTATTATCCGTCCATGGATTGAGTATGAAGAAGATCGTGTTGAATTTGAACAAGCCCTAGAAGAATCGCCTCTCATCAAAGACTTTTTATTGCAGTGGATTCAACGAGGCGTTCACCCAAGAATAGTCAGACAGTATTTGGCGATCCGTCAAGGAGGCGGGGCTCACCAATATCGCGGAGTAATTTATCGACTTGGAATGTCTCCACATCATATTGGTCCATTTATACATGAATTTATTCACACGATCTTTGACACTCTATCTGATGAACAAAAAAGAGTCATCGAAACATATTTTAAGGAAAACCATCCGGAGCTCAATAAATTATTTGAGACCAACATGTACAAAGATGCCAAGGATAATTTCGCCTCAGAGGGCTTGGCATACTATTTGCAAATGGTGCTCGAAGGGCAATGGGAGAATAAATTCCTCGAATTTTCCTTGGTGCTCAAGGAATCGGATATTGATTTCTTCATTTCGATTGGTCTGATACCTCCAGAAATGAGGGGTCGAATCTTGGAGAATTTGAGAGCCAAGGATTTACCTGAACATAAAGAATCGACCGATAGGAACCAGACATCCAAGTCAGTAGAAGAATTATCCCCAGAGATGTTGAAAGCGAACTGGAAAGATCTTCCATTTAGTCTAAACGAAAAAATTAACCCATTTAAACCTAACGAATTATCTTTTGAAGTTCCGAAATTCGATTTCCAAATAAAACCAGTTGAATTTAAACTTGAAAAGGAAAAATCACTCATAGGAAGAATCAAGTCGTTTTTCAAGGGGTTGGTTAATCCAAAAGATGACGATTTGGATGCAGGAATTGCTAGCGATCACCTGGGGCTTGTTTCGCGCGATGAACATGAACAATTTCATGAAGATGGAGATTTTAAAAACATATTCAACCAACTCGCTTCAGAGCATGGTCTTGAACGGCAAACGAACGGACTATTTAATTTTAGAAGTCTCGTGCCGAATCGAGGAGATCGAATTAAAACGCCATATGGCGAAATCCGTCACGAACAAGATGGAATGCTTGTCATCATCGATAGCCGATTCAAGAAGGATCATGCCGGCCGTGGACAATTCGCTTCCTATGCTCGTTCTGAGGCCAAAGCACAACATGAAATAGCCGAACTCCGAGCATGGGCAAAATATGCGATTGAAGAATTAAAAATTGTTTCCCGCGAAGAGGTGATCAATGGCCTTCTTGGAATTCGATTGCGTCAATGGATCAATGGTCGAGAAAGCTTTAGAGCATCACAACAAGAACTCACGCAAAGAAGGAACAGCGTTGCAGAAAAGGCCGACCAATTTCATCAAGAAGGGTTAATGGGTGAAAATCAGTTATCTCCTTCAAGGAATGCTTCCAATGGAAATAAAAGATTGCTAGTTCCCGCTAATGCAACCCCTGAAGAAATCCAGGAATTGGCACTCCAGCAGATTTTTAACGGGTATGGGTTGGCTACTGTCGGTCTGATGGTCAAGCTGGCTGGGAACGGCCATGATATCCGAGATTTTTTGGTCAGTTACGATCATGAATTTGGTGTTTTTTCCGTATCTAAAGAAAGTCTGCGCGCTATGGCGACCGTTAGTCATTTCGATCCAGAATTTGCAGGAGGATCAAATCTCGCTGGAGTTATATTCATTCCTCAAGAAGAATTGGCCGCAGCAAAAAATGGAAATAAGAACGCGTTGTTGGCGATCCACCATGAGATACGCCACGATGACTATCGGGAAACCCATGGCGTAACTGAAGGAAACACTCAGCAAGGATTGGTGGACGAGCTTTATACTTATTTCTCTTCCTTTATAGACGTCTTCGGCGTTCAGGCTCTCAACGAGAAGCGTGGTTCCGTCTTTGGAAATCTGGAGTATTGGAAAATTATCGCTATGAGCTTGATCAAAGATTATGCGCCTCGTGTTTCCGGCGATCCATTTGAATTAAGACTTAAGCTGGGCATGGTTGCAGTCATGATCAACAATTCACTAATCGCCAAAGACCCGCAACTCATTCTTTCTTACATTAGGCAAACAAAGTCACTCGATGAAATTCTCTCAATGCTGCCGCGAGAAAAATTAGACCCTTTCCTGAAACATCAAATGGAGCAATTGGCGAAAACTGTGAAACATCAAGAGATTGATGTTCAAATTAGAAATTATGATGAATCGCATAAAAAATGGCTGGATTTTAAACAGAAGTTTGAAACAGGTATCAGTCAAGATCTCGATTTCATTATCGCCAGCGATCATAGTCAGCCCAGAAAATTAGACGCTGATACGCAGTCTTCGATTTTGGACAAGTTAAGTCGAATATTGCAGAAAATGAAAATCGGTCTTGCGGATTGTGAGAAACTAATTGCAGGCAATCCCACTTTTCTTCCAAAACCGATGTCAAAGAAATCCTCGAAAGATAAAGCCAAGTTACTTGATGC
>CAZJOE010000316.1:0-3193 GCA_964547555.1 uncultured Elusimicrobia bacterium
AAAAAGTGTCTTTGTGCAGGATGGCCTTGTCGCCAATAACGCCGATAACAACCCGTTCTGTCCCGCGGGACAAAGACGCCGTGTATCCCAGGTCTTTTATTTTGGCGACGACCTTATCGATTTCTTTTTTATTCGATCCAGATTTCAACGTCAGAATCATGAGCTTTTAATGACCTCCCTTAATGCTTTTAGAAATGTTTTATTTTCATCCATCTTACCGATCGTGACCCGCAAATACTTCTGCAATCCGTATTCATCAACGCAGCGCGTGATGATCCCTTTTTGGATAAGCTGTTCAAAAATAAAACGACCGGTCCAAGGCTGGGCATTGAAAAGTAAGAAATTACCGGCAGAGGGAATCACTTTAAAATTCAAGCTGGTGAGTTCCTGTTCAAGAAACTTTTTCCCCGTTTCATTCAACTCCACCGATTTACGGATATGATCTTCATCAAATATAGCGGCGGCCGCGGCGGCTTGAGCCGGAACAGACACATTGAACGGCAGCCGAATTTTATCCATCGGTACAATCATCGAATCCGGAGCCAAACCGTAACCAACGCGCAGACCGGCCAATCCAAAAATTTTTGAAAACGTTCGAAGCACCACCAGGGGACGCTTCTTAAAATATTCGCGGCTAATCGAAGGATAATCCGGACTGGTCTGCGCGTATTCAAAATACGCCTCATCAAAAACGGGCACCACGTGAAGCGGAAGAATGGCGATGAACTCATCGACCTCAGCGTGGGTGTTGTAAGTCCCCGTTGGATTGTTCGGATTGGCGATGAAAACAAATTTGGTGCGCTTGGTAACGGCGCCCGCCATGGCTTTCAAATCATGGGTCATGGCTTTCATGGGGACCGTGACGACCCGCGCCCCCATCAAGTGCGCCGCGCTCCGGTATTGCATAAACGCCGCCGCCGAAACGACAATTTCGTCTTCATTCGTTAAAAAAGTTTTGGCCAACAGCTCGATAATGTCATCCGACCCGTTGCCAATAATAACTTGGGATATGTCCAGCCTATGTTTTTGAGCAATCAGCTGGCGCAAATCCACGCTGCGCGTTTCCGGATAGCGAAAAATTCGTTCCGCCGCATCTTCATAAGCGGAGACGCCCTTCTTGGAAGGCCCCAACGGATTTTCATTGGAGGCCATCTTAATTACATTCTTGAGTCCATATTGGCGTTTGATTTGCTCAATGGCCAAACCCGGCAGATAGGATTCAAATCTTTCTAATTCGCTCCGGGGCGAAAAAGGAATACGGTTCGAGTGCATGATCTTAACCGCCGTAAGGGTAGGAACCGAGAACTTTCAGATTTGAGCATTGTTTCCCGAGCGTCTCCAACGCCTGTTGGACATTTTTCTCGGACTGGTGCCCGATCAAATCGACAAAGAAAATATATTCCCAAGCCTTCTTTTTGGTGGGCCGGGATTCGATTTTGGTCAAATTTATTTTTCCATCCTTGAATACATTCAACATGTCGTGAAGCGCTCCGACTTTGTCCTTAATTGAAACAACAATTGATGTTTTATCTTTCCCCGAGGGGCCGGAAGATTTCCGTCCGATCACAAGAAACCGAGTGGCGTTGTCCGGTGTGTCCTCAATATTCAAGGCCAACGATTTCAAATGATAAATCTGGCCCGCCAGTGTTGAAGCGATCGCCGCCGATGTTGGATCAAGCGTCGCTTTAACGGCGGCATCCGCAGTGGAAGCGGCTTCGTGAATGGTTATTTTCGGAAGGTGGAGTTCCAACCATTTCCGACACTGCCCCAAAGGCTGGGGATGAGAATAAATCGTCTTGATGGACTTAAGGGAACCTGCAATCGACAAAAGAGTGTGATGAATCCGCTCTTCACGTTCCGCTGTGATGACAAGATCAGACTCCATGAACATGTCGAGGGTGTGATTCACCATTCCTTCCGTTGAATTCTCAATGGGAACGACGCCATACTCCGCGCGATTTCGTTCGACTTCCGAGAACACGTCTGGGATGGACGGGAAGGGAACGAATTCGCAATTGCGTCCGAAATGTTTGATGGCCACTTGATGAGTGAATGTGGCTTCGGGACCGAAGAAAGCTACGTTAACTCGTTTTTGAAGCGACCGAGAGGAGGCGAAAATACTTTGAAAAATATCCTCAATGGATTCAGTAGAGAAAGGCCCTTTATTTTTTCCTGCTAACCGATCCAATATCTCGCGTTCGCGGGATACGGCGAACACATCCACGCCGCTCTTGGCTTTAATCAAACCGATTTCTTTGACCGCCTTCCCCCTCAAATTAAGCAGAGCGAGAATTTTGTCATCCAAAGCATCAATGGATTTCCGCAAACTATTGATTTTGCCGGTCTTTGCCATAAGGGCGGAATATTACCCTATTTGGACGGGGGGATAAATCGGAAACTTTCTTAGGAACAGCGGGTGAGATTGATCAAATAAAATCGGGCGAGCAGGAGATTGAGCGGGAAACGAAAGACCAGCGCGCGATACAAAATCTGCTTCCAGCGCGGCGCCCGACGGATCGGGACTTGAGCCAAAATATTGTCCGCATAAAGGCGATCGGCGCTTAGTTTGGCGTTGGATTGGGGCTTCACCGAGCAGCGCCAGCGCGTGTTTGAAAAAATCCGCTTGAGATCAAAATAGCTCAACTCATTCACGTGAAGGCTTTCATCTTCATCGGACCGGGGCGGCAGCGGATCTCGAAACGAAAAACCCAGACGGCGAAGGCGTCCGGCCATCCAGCGGCGAAGGCGGTATGTCCAAACTTTGTAATAAAGTTTGTTGACGCAAGTTGTTAGGATGACGCGGCCCCCTTCCGACAGAAGGCCCTCGATTTGACGCATCAAGTGATCGATCTCGCGGCCGTAAAGATGCTCAATCGTCCCCAAAACAAAAATACAGTCGAACCGGCCTTCGGGAAATTCTGCGCTTCCGGCGTCCACTAGAATATATCGGCCCGCCGGGTACATTTCTTGCGCAACGCGAATGGCATCGGGACTGTAGTCCAACCCAACCGCGTCGAACCCTTTTTCGCTCAAGTGGGCGACAAGTTCGCCACGGCCACAGCCGACATCCAAAATCCGTTGGCCGGATTTAAGATCGGCAGCCAACACCGCTGCCTGCATGGCCGGCTTCAGCACAGTGTAGCCGAACTTTTTAAAAAATTCGACGCCGCCGCAACGTTCTAAAAAATAATCA
>CAZJOE010000317.1:0-3191 GCA_964547555.1 uncultured Elusimicrobia bacterium
GCCGCGTCATCTGCAATTTGCTGAATGCGCCCGGATTCATTGGAAATTCCATCCGCTTTTTCTTTGGCTTCTTTCAACCGATTTTTCAAACCATCCAAACGTGATTGAAGGCCTTCGAGTCGGGACGAAAGTGTCGGATCCCCCGCTTGAGAAGAGGAATCTGATGCCGATGACGGCCCTGGCATCTGCGGCATTCCTTGCTGCAATTTATTTTGTAAATCGTTTTCCGCTTTTCCTTGAAGCGCTTCCCTTAGTTGCGGAGACATTTTTCCCAGGATTCGCTGCATCGCTTCAAGCAACACGACTTTTTGTTCCAGCGAGAGTTGATCCAAAAGGTCTTTCAATGAGGCATCGCTGGGAGACTGCCCTTGAGTTTGCGCTTGTTCCTTGGCGAGATCTTCCATTAACTGTTGGCCGCGGCCGCTTTGGCCCATGTGTTTCCACAGTTCTTCGGCGGTTTTTGTTTTTAAGTCCTCGGCGTAAAGCTTTTTTATTTCGGCCTCAAAAGATTCTTTTAAGAACTCCACCATCAAATTGGAAATCATCGTTTGGATGTCTTGAGTGCTGGGCCGCTCATTTCCGAATGTCTCTAACAGCACTTTTTTGGCTTCTTCTTCCCAATTCGTTCCTTTCAAGCGAGTTATAAACTCTTCTCGTTTGTTTTTGGTGTTCAACAGCGCTGTCTTCACCGCTTCATTTTCAATCCGCGGATCTTCTGCTCCTTTTCGGGCATGGAAAAGCAATCCTTCAATGAACTGAATAAATAATGGATTCTCTTTCATTTTGTCTTTAGCGGCTTCAGAGTCAGGGTTGGGATAAGTCAATGCTAAAAACCGGTCATGAATATTTTTAAAATCGGCATTCTGCTCCAAAAGTCGGCTTTCAGCCCGCAGCATGCCGGCGGCACGCCAAAGGCCCATCAAGGCCGGATTGGAACGAACCCCAGCTGGAAGATCGACTTTTGCATTATTGACCAAAAATTCAATCTGGACCAAGGCTTCAAAGAGCGCCATTTCCTCATCGGGGCTGGATAACAAAGCGCGCGGGTATTCAAGAACTGTCTCTTTGTTTTGCTGGCCGTCTGTGGGCGGAAGCCAATTCCATCCCCCTTTGGCTTCCGTGGCCGGTTCAATTTTTGGCCGATTATCACCAAAACGCATTTGCAACCATTGGTCGATTTGTTTTCTAAGGCGCTCTTCCCGTTCCGGATTGTGCGAAACCAAATGAAGGCGATCTTTTAGAACTTTGCTTAAAGATGTGTCGGTAAATTCAAGCAATAGTTTTAACGCCGAAGAATGATCGCCGGCCCATTTCAGAGCTGCTGCACCCAAAAAGAGACCAAACTGGCGTTCTAAAAATTGAGGATTGTCTTTTATGGCCAATTGGCAATCGGTCCGGATTGAAAAACCAAAATCGGCATGGTGATCGAGAACAAATAATTCAACGTGGTCCATTGCTTGCTGCAGATATTTTTCAGTGTCTTGCGGCAATGGAAGAGGGTGGGAAGCCGCCCAAACTTGAGCTTCTTCATAGAGTAAAGTCCCGCCTTCTTTTCCATAGGCTTTAAAAGCTTCTTCTTTCACACCCTTCAACTGAATTATTTCAACCATGGTGACGGCTTCGGTTAAAATTTCCGAACTGCTCGGAAGCCCGATCACTTCAAGTTCGGCCAAGGCGTGAATGAATTCATGAAGAGCAATGACGGACGTTAAATCGGCGTCTTCGCGGATATCTAAAAATACGGTGGGAACGCCACTTGTATAAACATGGTCGGGGAATTCGCTGATGAGATAATCAAGAGATCCGGGAATCGACTCGGAAATTCCAGTAAAGGGATCGAATACTTCTTTCCCCAAAATCTCATCAACCAATGTTTTGTGTGCCGCCGGATCGAATTTCGATTGAAGTTGTTTGACCCGCGCCACCCATTGGTGATGTTCAAACAAGGATTCTCCGCCGAAAATGACGACTTTGATGGAGTCTCGAATATTTCGAGCTGCCTGCTGTTGTTTGTCCGGAAAAGAATTAACCAATAAATCGAATTGTTGATTAATTTTTTCCAATGTGGCGCCGGTTGGTTCAGCAGCTTGGGCCATGTGTATGATTTCCAGCGCGGAGGGCAGCGGCACCTTAATTCCTTTTTCCAAAGCAATGGGAGCCACCAATCCACTTTTTTCCATGATCTCCAAAGCTTTGGTCAGTCGGTCACGATCATGTCCCGTTTGTTTGACAATTTCTCTTGAGAACCCAAGTAAATCATTCTTGGCCTTTTCAAATTCATCGCCTTTGACTTCCATGAGCGCTTTAACAAATTGAAACATCGCGTTGCTGTACGATTGGGTGGCTTGAATTAATTGCGGAGATGGAGCGGATGGATTCGTGACGGCTTCGATGGCATTGGTAAAAAGTTCGATGAGGCGGGGCAATCGAAAGGTCAGTGGAGCGGTTAATGAATTCCCGAATTTAATCTTCAGGATTTTTAAAAGCTCCAGACCATCCAACGTCAACATGTTTCCAATGGCCAGTAAAATATTTAATGCGATAAGACCGGCTGTAATATCAGTCGTGGGGCATATCTGTAGGAAGGCCGCCGAGATCATATGCGACAGCGGCCCTGCGAGGACGGATCTTAAATGTGGTTTGTCTGCAGAATACTGCACCGGTTTAAACAGGCGCCATGGCGCAAACAGATGCGCGAGTGGATTAAGCCTTACCCGGCCTTGCGATCGAGGAAGAGGATCTCCTAAATAATCTTGAACCCAGGCGTGCGCAAATTCATGGATGGTTCCAAAAACAATCCATGCGCCGATGAACCAGATCGGATGATTTATGAAAAAAATCAGTGCTTGGTTGCTGGCCTGTGCCAAAGCCGGCACAAAAATGGCGAGGATCCCCAAAATTCCCAACCCCATTAGAGCTTTGCTGTTCACGACCGAAACGATGGCGCCTTGAGCATTGAAGCGAATTTTGGTGAGAACACCGTTAATCTGAATTCGAGTTTCTTGACCGATCATGCGAATACGGATTTGTGCCCACGAAAATAAAGTCGGAAGTAAAATTTTTAGGCTGCGCTCGACCTCTTGAGCGTTTCCTCGCCCATGGGCGGCCGACACCGTTTGGGCGGCTTCAGGAAAATTAATCGGAGGTGTCGCCAAGAAAAGTTTTTTTCCTTGGAACACCGCATCGAGGGG
>CAZJOE010000318.1:0-3161 GCA_964547555.1 uncultured Elusimicrobia bacterium
TTATAACCATTACCGGCGCGTCGAGCTCATGGAAAAAGCGGGCCGGCAACTGGACAAGAATGACGTTGAACTCAGCAAATCCAATATCCTTTTGATCGGTCCCACGGGAACGGGGAAAACTCTTTTGGCCCAAACGTTGGCGCGCCTTTTGCACGTTCCTTTCGCAATCGCGGACGCGACAGTCTTAACCGAAGCGGGATATGTCGGAGAGGACGTGGAGAATGTCGTTCTCCGGCTTCTTCAAGCGGCTTCTTACGACGTCAAGCGCGCCGAGCGCGGTATTGTTTACATCGACGAGATCGATAAAATTTCCCGTAAATCCGATTCTCCTTCCATTACACGTGACGTTTCAGGCGAGGGCGTTCAACAAGCTCTTTTGAAAATCTTGGAAGGGACGGTGGCCTCTGTTCCGCCCCAAGGCGGCCGCAAGCATCCGCAGCAGGAATACATTCAAGTTAATACCACGCACATCCTTTTTATTTGCGGAGGCGCTTTCGAAGGGCTTTCGACGCTCATTGGAAACCGGATGGGCAAACAAGGCCTTGGTTTTGGCGCAGATTTAAAACCCAACAAGAAAGACGCCCAAACCAATTACATTCCTTTTGTTCAACCTGAAGATCTTCTTCAATTCGGTCTCATTCCCGAATTGGTCGGACGTTTGCCGGTGGTCACCACTCTTGAGCCTCTGGGTCAAGGATCGCTTGTGGATGTGCTGACCCGTCCTAAAAATGCGCTCATCAAGCAATACCAAAAAATGTTTAAGCTGGAAGGTGTTGATCTGGAATTTACCGATGGAGCGCTTAAGGAAATGGCCAACATTGCGATGAAACGGGGATCGGGTGCGCGCGGACTTCGTTCCATTATTGAAGACCTTACGATGGATTTGATGTACGAGCTTCCCGATCAAAAGAATTTAAAAAAAGTTGTGATTGACGAGGTCGTGGTGAAGAAAGAAAAGTTGCCCATCCGCTTGTATGGATCGGCGGCCCAACAGTCGGCTTAAGGAATTGTTATGAGACTTCCCATCCTCCCCATTCGGGACAAAGTTGTATTTCCGGGGTTGACCGTTTCTTTGGTGGTCGGACGAGACCGTTCCATGCAGGCGGTTGACAGCGCGGTTGCCGGAGACAGGCTTGTTTTTATTGTGACTCAGCGCCACGTAAAAGTGGAGGAGCCCACCCGCGAAGACCTTTATGAATTCGGCACCGTGGCCGAAGTTCTTCAAAATATCACGCTTCCCGATAGCTTGTTGCGAATCCGCGTGTTGGGTAGGGCCCGAGCCAAGTTATTGGACCTCACGCAAACCGAAAGTTTTCTTGTCGGAGATATCCAAATGGTGGAAGAACCGGCACTCGCTTCTTCCGGACCCTTGGAACTGGAAGCCTTGCGGAGAATGGTGGTCAAAAAATTTGAAGAATATGCGAAAAAAGCCGGACGGATTCCTCTGGAGATCATCACCCAGGTAACGGAAATAACCGCCTATAGTTTGCTCGCGGACACCGTTGCGGAAAACCTCTTCGTGAGCGTGGAAGAGAAACAGGAATTGGTGGAGCTCGTGGATGTCACCCGCCGCTTATCGCGTCTCACAGAAATATTAAATGCGGAGATAGAAATTCTCCAAATCGAAAAGAAAATCCAGTCCCGCGTTCACAAACAAATTGAGAAAAGCCAGCGCGAATATTATTTGCATGAACAAATGCGGGCCATTCAAAAAGAACTCAAGAAAAATGATGATGTGACTCAAGAAGCCGATGAGTTTCGGACGAAAATCAAAGAAGCAAAGATGAGCGAGGAGGCGGAAGAAGCGGCGCTTAAAGAAGTGGGCCGGCTGGAAAAAATGATGCCGTTTTCACCCGAAGGGACCGTGGTTCGCTCGTATCTGGAATGGTTGCTGGCTTTGCCATGGTCCATTTCAACCAAAGACAGCTTGGACGTCAAAGCGGCGCAACAAATTTTAGATGAAGATCATTTTGGTTTAGAAAAACCCAAAGAACGTCTTCTGGAATACCTCGCTGTTTTAAAACTAACCCAAACCATTAAAGGCCCGATTCTTTGTTTTGTGGGACCCCCGGGAACAGGGAAAACCTCGTTGACCAAATCGTTGGCGCGCGCCTTGGGACGGAGCTTTGCCCGCATTTCCCTGGGCGGAGTGCGTGATGAAGCGGAAATCCGCGGCCATCGCCGAACGTATATTGGTTCACTCCCGGGGCGAATTATTCAAGCTTTGAAAAAAATGAAATCCAAAAACCCGGTCGTGCTGTTGGACGAAATCGATAAGATGGGATCTGATTGGAGAGGCGATCCCGCCGCAGCCTTATTGGAAGTTTTGGACCCCGAGCAGAATAAAACCTTTGCCGACCATTATCTAGACGTGGGCTTCGATCTCTCCCAAATTATTTTCATCGCCACGGCCAATTCTCTCTATGGCGTTCCGCCCACCTTGTTGGACCGCTTGGAAGTCATTCGATATTCAGCCTACACCACCGATGAGAAAGTCCACATCGCGAACAAATTTATTCTGCCCAAAGAGCTGAAAGAACATGGGCTCCCTCCCACCTCCGTCAAGATTGAGGACGAGGCCATTCGAAAAATTATCCATATTTACACGCAAGAAGCGGGGGTGCGGGACCTCCAAAGAAAAATCGCCAAGATTTGCCGGAAGACAGCCGTTAAATTGGTGGAGAAATCAGCCATAGATAAAAAATCAATTGTGATCGGCCTTAAAGATTTAAACGATATGTTGGGCGTTCCTGAATTCGTTCGAGAAAAAATCGCGGTTAACTCAGTGGGTTTGGCGACGGGTCTGGCTTGGACGGAGCATGGAGGGGAAACTCTCACGATAGAAGTGACCACGATGCCGGGCGAAGGAAAGATTTTATTGACCGGGAAATTGGGCGCGGTCATGCAGGAATCGGCGCAAACGGCCTACTCCTTGGTAAAATCGCGCGCGGCCAAGTTCGGGATTGGGGATAAAGTTTTTAAAAAGATCGATCTTCACGTTCACGTGCCGGAAGGCGCGACACCGAAAGACGGTCCTTCCGCCGGAATCGCCATGGCCACTTCCATTTTGTCTGCTCTGTCCGGCCGCCCGGTTAAGAAAGATTTGGCCATGACGGGCGAAATAACTTTGCGGGGCCGGGTGCTTCCGATTGGCGGGTTAA
>CAZJOE010000319.1:0-3156 GCA_964547555.1 uncultured Elusimicrobia bacterium
TGTAAGAGATGCTGCTATCGAACGCTCCCGTTTGGCCGGAGCGCCCGTTATTTTTGGAGGCGCCACTCCCAGCTTAGAACTCTACGAAAAAACTCTTTCCGGGCAGGCCATGCTTATTGAAATATCTGAGCGCGCCATTCCCGCCGCTGCTCCGGTTCTCCGGCTCGTCGATCTAAAACAAAATAAAGCCAAGGGCTTGTTATCAACGCCACTGGTCGAAGAAATGGCCGCGCGGTTTAAAACGCGAGAACAAACAATTCTTTTTCTCAATCGCCGGGGATTTTTCCGTTATCTTAAATGCACCAAGTGCGCCTGGATTGCTCGCTGTCCCAATTGTTCCATCGCTCTGGTGAAGCACAAGGTGCCCGCCGGTTATTGGTGCCACTATTGTTCCTACATCCTCCTGCCTGTGACGAAATGTCCGGATTGTGGCAGCAAAGAATTATTCGCCGGAGGTTTTGGAACGGAAAGAATTGAAGAGGAAGTCCAAACTCAATTCCCCTGGGTCCACGTGGTTCGCTGGGACCGGGATGCCGTTACGCAGCGCGGCCAGCAAAAGAAAATTTTTGAAGACTTTGCCGAAGGCAAATACGATGTGCTGATTGGCACCCAAATTGTCGCCCAAGGGTTTAATTTCCCTAAAGTTACTTTGGTTGGGATTCTAGACGCCGATTCCCAGCTCCACATTCCTGATTTTCGTTCAGCTGAGAAAACGTATCAATTGATTACTCAGGTGGCAGGCCGGTCGGGTCGCGCCGATGTCACGGGACAGGTTTTGATTCAAACCCGGCATGCTGATCACTATTCCCTGATTTATGCTTCCAAAATGGATTACGCCGGCTTCGCCGCCAAGGAACTTAAGTTCCGAGAAGAACTAAACTATCCGCCTTATCGTCATTTGGTTCAAGTCATCACAGGGGGGAAGAAGGCGGAAAGTGAGATGACCCGTTTCATTGCTTGGGTGGATTCCCTGAAAACGGAAGAGGTTATTGCTGTTTTGGGTCCTTCAACGGTCAAAAAGAGAAAGGGAGGCGCTCAGTTCCAGGTTCTCGTTAAAATAGCTAAACCGGACTTTGAATCCTTTTTGAGAGAAATTCCGGTCTTTTTGACGGGCCATACCAGCACCTTTGTCGTAAATGTCGACCCCGAGTCATTGGGCTAAAATATGCTACAATCCAGCCCGTTAATGCTACTTCCCCTCCCTTATTAATGGCACAAGTTACCTTAAAAAATATTTGGAAAAAATACGGAGATGTCGCGGCTGTTAAAAATGTCAGCCTCGTTATCCCCGATAAATCCTTTTTTGTCATGGTGGGTCCTTCCGGTTGCGGAAAATCCACCACGCTGCGCATGATCGCCGGGCTTGAAGATATCACAGAGGGAGAGATTTACATCGGCGACCGGTTGGTGAACGGCGTTCAGCCCAAGAATCGTGACATCGCGATGGTTTTTCAAAACTACGCTTTGTACCCGCATATGACCGTTTACGACAACATGTCCTTCGGCCTTAAGCTTCGTAAATTTTCCAAGAAAGAAATCGATGAACGCGTCCGCGAAGCGGCTGATATTCTCGGAATCGAACACCTTTTAGAGCGCCGCCCCAAAGCTTTGTCCGGCGGCCAGCGCCAACGGGTTGCCGTGGGAAGAGCCATTGTCCGCAAGCCCGCTGTTTTTCTTTTCGATGAACCGCTTTCAAACCTGGATGCCAAAATGCGCGTCCGCATGCGTCTCGAGTTGGCGAAGTTACACGACAAGCTCCAAACCACCATTATTTACGTTACGCATGATCAATTGGAAGCGATGACGCTGGCGACGCAAGTGGCGTTGATGCAAGATGGGACGGTTCAACAAATCGCGCCCCCTTTGGATCTCTATGATGCGCCCGCGAATAAGTTTGTGGCCGGTTTTATCGGTAATCCTCCGATGAATTTCTTGGACGTCCTTGTTAAAGTGGACGGCAAGTCCATGAAATTGGCCATCGGCAAAGATGGCAAAGGTCCTGTATTTGAAATCATGAATGGTTTGCGTGAAAAGTTAACCCCCTACGCCGGGAAAAAAATTGTGATGGGGATTCGTCCCGAAGATCTGTATGACAAGGTTTATTACCAGGGAGAAGGCAAAGGCCGCTCGATCCCAACCACGGTTGAAGTGGTGGAACCGATGGGAGCCGAAAAATATCTTTATCTTAAAGCCGGAGACAGCTCAGTCGTTGCTCGCGTCCCGCCGGACAACAAAGCTTTCGTGAATCAAAAAATCGATGTCGTGTTTCAAATGGAAAAGGCGAAATTTTTCGACGCTGAAACAGACGCCACCATCATCTAAAGAGGTAACAAAAATGATCATTCGCGTGCGAGTTATACCCAAAGCCTCAACCTGGACCGAAATCGCGGGCCGTATCGGGTCCACAGTCCGAGTGAAACTGGTGTGTGATGAAATTGACGGAGTTGCCAACAGTGAGCTGGTGGAATTTCTTTCCGAGTTTTTTGAAGTCAGCGACGGGAATGTGAAAATCCTTCGCGGCGGAAAAGGAAAAGAGAAAACCATTGAGATCGACGGGCGTCCTGAAGAGGAACTCGAAGAGATCATGGACGCTATTCCCTAAACGTGAGCGTCGCCACCTTCCGGTGGCAAGACGGCGGTCTGGATATCTTGGATCAGCGTCTTTTGCCCCACCGCCAGTCGAATATTCGCTGTTCAACGCCGGAAAATGTGGCCGAAGCCATTCGCTCCATGGCCGTTCGGGGCGCGCCCGCCATCGGGTGTTGCGCGGCTTACGGAATGGTGCTCGCGGTTCGAAAATCTTTTTCCAAAGATTTATCCTCGTCACTCCGAGATTCAGCCTCCCTCTTAAAAGCAGCCCGTCCCACGGCCGTTAATTTATCTTGGGCGGTCAATCGCATGATGTCCATCGCAGAGGCTTCCTCCCATCTTTCTCAAGATGATTTGGAGCCCGTTCTTTTAAAAGAAGC
Organism: uncultured Elusimicrobia bacterium; assembly: GCA_964547555.1. Classification (GTDB taxonomy): domain Bacteria; phylum Elusimicrobiota; class Elusimicrobia; order F11; family F11; genus CAZJOE01. Next base: position 2,970 of record CAZJOE010000319.1, read on the forward strand.
GGCGCGTATGGAGACAGAAGACGTTGAAGTGAACAAAGCGATTGGGAAGTTGGGAGCGGCCCTTTTTGATAAGCCCAGTGTGGTCCTTACTCACTGTAATGCCGGTTCCTTGGCGACCGCTGGATATGGAACGGCCTTGGGCGTGATTCGCTCGCTTTTTACGGCGGGGAAAATAAAGAAAGTTTTT
>CAZJOE010000320.1:0-3135 GCA_964547555.1 uncultured Elusimicrobia bacterium
CTGTGCGGCGCGGGCCGCAGGCACGCGTCCGCACCAGCCGCTGGTTGGGTTGCTACTCGACCCCATAACCAGTGTATTGAATAAATTTTTTGGTTTTTGGGAGATAGACGAGGGCATAAAAATCTTCCCGCCACTCAGCGCGATAATGAAAAGTGTGATTGGTTTTCTGTGATAGGATTTCTTTCTTCAGCGCATTCCGAGTCACTTTAAACTTTTCAGCCCAGTAATCGATTACTTGATCAGATAGGTCACTTTCTTTCAATTTTTCCTGGACATATCCACCGGCATCAAAGTTCCGATTCTGAAAGAAGTGTGATACCCATTCTTTTATGTCCTTTCGACCCTCTTCTTGCATTAACGTACTCAAATCTTCAGGTTTCATATTCCAAGAATGATCCCACAAAATCTCACCTTTTCCCGATTTAATTCCGAGAGATGCTTGATGCGGATTGCCCTCAATGAGAGTGTATGAAAAGATCTCTGGATTTTTATCACCATCTAAATCTTGCTTTAACACTGACTTCAATGGGTCTAAAGTCCAAGAGTTGGATGATAGTCCAATGAGGAGTATTAATAAAACGACCCGGTTAATCTTTTTCACATTCCTCCAAAATAGCAACCCAACATGTATTGACCAACATTATCGTTGGTAATCCAAATTCCTTGAATTTTAAAAGAAGCTTGAAGTTTAACGGTTTTCATATGGACATCAATATCTCCGAGGATATCAAACATTCTTGCTGCTGATATTGTTGAAATTGGGGTCACCTTTCATTTTTTTCAAAGAATTATCCTATTTAAAATAGAATTTCTCTCCTTTTCTGGAAAACTGGCACCTTGAGAAATTGAAATTGGGGTGCCACTCGACCCCGTTAAATTTCACGACGCAGTTTTTCAAATTCTTCTGGTGCCAAATCGATGTCTCTCAAGATGGCACGAATGAGACCGCGACCAAGATCCTCACCTTTGTGAATTGGGACCACAGTCGCGCGACCATCAGGATGTTTAAAGTAAGCGTGGCTTCCTTTCTGCCTAATAAAAGAAAAACCCAGATGTCGAAGAATTTTTGACATCTGGGCTGCAGATACAATTGACAGTTTGCTCATCTGGCGATTTCGAGTTGATGAACGCCTACAAACCTATTTTGGGTTATCTTTCCTTTCTCAACTGACAAGCACAACTTGATTGCCTCTCGGATTCTCTTTTCAAGTTGAGGAAGAGTTTTAGCTTGAGAGTGACACCCTTTTAAATCTGGAACGAGACCAACAAACCATCCGTCTTCGTCCTGCTCAATAACTACTGGAAAGTGATAATTTTTCATATTTTACCTCCACCCAACTTTACCACACAGATTACTTAAACGACAACTCTATTCTTAGACGGAAATTTGGCGCCTCAACAATTGATTAAGCCGCCCATTCATTAACGGTTTTTCTTGGCTAGGCCTTCTTTCACCCTCGGATCAAACGGGTTCATCGCATTGGCTTCCAGATAGAGTTTTTCGGCTTCTTTGCCCTCTAGAAGACCGGCCAGTTCGATGTAGGGGGTTATGTAATTTGGATTTTTCTCGATGGCTTTGCGCAAGTTTTGGATGGCCGCTCCTTTTTGTTTTAAGGCCAATTGAGTGCGAGCTACTTTTAAGAGGATGACAGCATTATCTGGCTCTTCCTTCAATGCTTTTTCATATTCTAGAAGCGCGGCTTCCATAAGGCCCTGCATCCGCATCCGGTCGCCGAGTCTCGTGCGGCCTTTGGCGTCGGCTCCGATGACGGATGACTCATCAATGTTTTGGAACCGGATTTCATCGGACAGGGCCCCAATCGTTTTTTCCCAAGGTTCTTTTTCCAATTGCGATTGCCAATCCGCCTCAAATTCCGACGGACTTTGCTTGAATGATTCTTGAAAAGCTTGCGCAAAGGGTTTTGTTTGCAGCGAAGTTAAAAATTTTCCATAGCGTTTGACGCCCTGGGTTTTGATCAGCAATGAAACGGCATGGGCCACTTGAGCAAAAGCGAGCGATACCTCTTCCTGGTTTTTTAAATAGACCAAAGACGGCGACATTCGCTGAAAAGGAATGAGCCTTTTCTCTTCCAAAGCTTTTTTAAGGTCGGTCTTTTGATGGGGCGTTAGATAAAGAGGCGGATCCGAACGATAAATTGTTTCCAGATACCGCGCGGTTCCTTCGTGTAACCATAACTCCATTCGGGAATCGGACATTTCATTGATCATTAAATGCGCGTATTCATGGGACAACGCGTCCAACCAGCGGTAACCCAGCGGAAGGGACTGAGGAGACATGATCATGAGACGGTGAAACTTGCAGATTCCAATCGCTCCCGAATTTTCCAGGATGGGAATACTTAAAGTAGACGCTTTAGAAAATTCTTCTTTGCCAGGATAAATTTCAACTCGAATTTTTCGAAGGGGTCGAAATCCGAAAAGCTTTTGATAAGTGTCTCCCACTTTTTCCAAAGAAGAAAGAGCGTAATCTGCTAGGAATTCTTGGCCCGGAGGCGTAAACAAAATGAAATGGGGAGACTCCTGTTTTTCCAGTGGAGCGGAAACTTCTATTAGGCCTTGGTAATAATCCTTGAGCCAACTTAAAGAGGGATCCAGATCCGGAGTCAGGGAATCCATCGCCTTTTCATAGTCCCCCTCCTGCAGAAAATAAAGTGACCTCGGAACATTCTTCTCATCGGCGCGGCCCGCTTCGACGATCTGGAGGGAGGACAGAGGAGAAGATTCCTGGAATCCCCACACGCCGAGTGCGCTGAGGCCCAATAAAAAAACGACCCCAAAACTATTCCGACAGGCGTTTGTAATATTTCTGAATGACATCTTCATAAACCTTGGGGTATTTTTCCTTGAGAGCTTTTAAGAGTTCTTCTCTAAATTCTTTCGGAGCCTTGTATTCGTCCGCTAAAGGCAAGCGCACGGGCCCTGTTTGAGATCCTTGGCGGCCCCCTCCTCTCAGTGTCACGCGCATGGAACGGCCTCCTGAACCGCCGCCAGACTGCCCCCCTTGTTGTTGGGATAAGCCCGACATGGAGCCTGATGCCTGTTCCATTTGGCTTTGGCTCTCCATTAATTCTTTTAAGGCGGCCTCTTCGGCTAGAAAAGCGGTTTGGCTGGATC
>CAZJOE010000321.1:0-3128 GCA_964547555.1 uncultured Elusimicrobia bacterium
GAACAAGATTTGAGGTCCATAACACGTCGCCGAGAAACATTTCGTTCGCACTTAAATAAAAACCGGCTCCGATAAGGGAGAGTGTGGCGATCAAACTTGAGGCCGCTATGGCTTGGTCGTAATTCACATTGCCAGTCGGTTTATGATACGTGGTTGTTAGGTAGGTTCCATTAATAAAAGCCGTCAAAACATTTTTTTGGTGAAACGCCTCAAACGTGCGATTGAGAAGAGTACGAACTGGTTGATCGGTGAGATATCCTTTCACACTCATTTCCGCTGCTTCATGAACAAACGACCCAAAGAAAAGCAACGCCTCATAGGCGAGATAAAGCCCCAGCACGAATCGCCAAGTTATTTCAATTCCAGAAAGATGCCCGCTCAAGATTGTTGCTGCGGTGAGCATGCCAGATAACACATGGGTATTAGCAACCGTCTTTATGACGACGTTCAAAATATTAAAGTCGGCATCAACGGTTACTTTCGTCTGAACGGTTTCAGCTCCTTTTGTGAGGGACGTTACAGAAGTTAAAGGCGTTTCAGATTCTGAAGTGATTTGATCCACTTCCGCCAAAGGCGCCAGTTTTTGGAATGTTTCTTTAATTCCTGATGCAGGGTTCGTTAATTGTTTCAGACCGACAGCCAAGATAGGCGCTTTTGTTAGTTGGGCCGGATCATTGCTTAAGAAAAGTTTCTCTCCTTCAAAAAGGCGATCCAACGGCGTCTTTTCTTGCGTGAACACGCTCAAGTAAGCCGAACCTTCCGCTGTTTCCACTTTGGTGAGTTTTGGAGTGAAAGAGAGAACTGTGAACCCACGGTCGGCTAAAGATTGGCTCAATCCATTGGTATGAAATCCGCCCGTAACAACAATGGCTGTTGCCGCTTTGTTCTTCTTGATGAGCTGAAGCAGATTGTCCGCCATGGCCCCATCACGAGCCTCGGCCAAGGTGTAGAACTGCTCGAACGGCTTTAATTCGTCATCCTCGAATGTCTTAGTCGAGGATCCAGAAACATGTTGAAAGCCTGGATTCCCGCCTTCGCGGGAATGACGGCTTGTTTTGTATTCGTTCCATTCTTCTCGGGTCAGTGAAAAATCAATCAGTTTTCCAACCAAATACAATCGGTTGGATTCTTCAAGGAGGGCTTTCTCTTCTTCGGAGCGCACCAGCGACTTAAATGTTTCCTCTTCGCCTTTTTTAACGGCATCCAACAATTTTTCCGGGTTGATGCTGTCCGACAGAAGAACGTATTGGATATAGTCCCGCATGTTGGGAAGTTTGCTTAGGGGGATTCCGTGAGAGCGGCACAGGTCGGATAAATAGGTATAGAAATCGGAATGGCCGATCGAACCCATTTTATAAGCGCCGCTGGTTTCGAGCAGACCGTTTTTCTCACGTTCGGTCATTTTGTGGAGGAGCTGGGAAATAAGGATGGCGCGCTCAGCTTCGATTTTTTCGAACGAGAGGCTGGATTCCAATTGGATGGCTTCTAAGAATGATTCAAATTGCGGTTCCATTTCAGGAAGTGAGGACGCCAGCAGTTCGATGTGATCGCCCAATGTCACTTGTTTTGAGCGAACACGTTGGACGGCTTGGTCAAAGGCCAAAAGCGATTTATTAAAAAAGCGGCTTTTTTTATTTTCTAAAGACGCGCTCCGTTTTGCATTCTCCGCTTGGACTTTTTGGGCCGAGCCGGTGGACGCGCGGTAAGCATCGACATTGGCGGTGTGAAGGGACCGATCATCGACTCCGGCAAAAGAAGGGATTTTTCCAGGAAAGGTCAATCCCGTGTGGACGGGACCAGAAATTTCATTTTGGGCCAATAAATAGTCGGCCACTTTTCCAATGAGGCGGTGGTCTGAGAAAGCGCGGAATGTTTTGAGATTGATTTCGTCCGCGCTACCTTCGAGTCCGATCACGTCGATTTTTTGGGTAGCGATTAACGATTCAACCGCTTTGGCGATATTGGATTGGGCTTCGGCATTTTGGTGGACGTCTTGGATATGCACGATCACCTTGCCGGCGGAGGGGGACGCCGGCTTGGTGATTTTGCTCAATTGACCATACTGTGAGGGAAAATAAGAAGCGATCAAAGGGGCGGATTTAATAAATTTTTTGGGGAGGCTGGTGTTTTTAAGGAGTCCGTTTCTTATCGGCGGAAATGAAAGGGCCAAACTTTTTCTTTCGGCCCAAAAATTCGTCTCCAACGCATAGCACAAAACCCCGTTGTGAGCGAACAACACGGCAGCCAGCAAGCTTGAGATGAGTGTTTTAGGTTTAAACGTGACCACAGGACCAGCCTCCATTTATAAACAACAATGTGGCGTCGTGGTCACATCCCTTTCGAGTGGGGGGAGAGATATCTTCATGGATATATCTTCCCGCTACAAGGACATTAAACCAGATGTGAGCTTAAGATTTCATTAAGATCTGGTAAATTTTTTGTAACGGTGCGAAGCCGAGTTCTCGTTGTTAGTGCACCACTTGGACGGTAGATTAGGCGGCTTGGGAGGCGAGTTCTGAGGCGCGCAGGATGGTTTGCACAGCGCCACTTCCGAGCGCAAACCAATGATCGGCTTCTTTGGTGAGAAGAACGATGAAATCTAATAGGCGCCCTGTGGCGGTCACGAGATCTGTGTATTTGACGGCGGCGACCAAGGAAGCGGGGCCGTAGCCACCATAGAGCGCGGCTTGAACCGCTTCCAATGACGGATTTCTTCTTAAGGCTTCTTCTAAGACAAGATTGATACTGTAGCGGCCGTCCTTGTCTCGAAGTTGATCGTTCGCTCCGATAATTTCCGTTCGTATTCTATTTTTAGCGACAGTTGTTTGAAGCTGATCGGTGAATTCCTGCTCGGTATTTAAGGACAACACAACCAAGTTTGATTTGGTGGGGGAAAGTTCAGCTTGGAAATCCTGTAAATCAGCCAAGTCAGTGGCGTCTTTCACGACAAACAATCCCGCTTGTTTGGCTTTCGGGTTCGGGATTTCTGACTGAATCGTTTGTTGATAGCTGGCCAAGCTTGTTCCAATCAATTGGCCATAGAGAGCTGTTCCAGCCAGTATCGTCGATAGACGGCGTCTCCAAGGAGAAGCAGGTCTGGCCATAATGGAAGTCGCCGCAGATTGGAA
>CAZJOE010000322.1:0-3106 GCA_964547555.1 uncultured Elusimicrobia bacterium
CCTTCCAACCCGCATCCAAATTCATAGCTGGAAGTAATTTCCTTGGCGTAAGTGGGGCCCACGGTAGCCAACGCGTCCGCGTAAGCCAGACCGCCTTTCAGGTAATTCACTTTGCCGTAATATTCGATGCCTTCCGGTGAAAATTCAGAGGCGGGCAATCCCGTCATGGCAAAAGAACTGGCTTCAAAAATTCCTTGATAGGCCATGTTGTGAATGGAAAAAAGAGAACCGGTGTTTTTAAAAAAAGGATCATTCGCGTAAGTAGATTTAAGAAGGGCCGGGACCAATCCGGTTTGCCAATCGTGAACATGCGCCACGTCCGGTTTAAATTTAATGCTTTTGGCCAACTCCAAAACAGCTCGGGAGAAAAAAGAATAACGTTGATCATTATCCACATGATCAAGGCCCGGCGCGGGACCATACAAACCAGGGCGGTCAAAAAAATAGTCAGACCCAACAAAAAATATTTTTAGGTTTTTACGGATCGGAGCCTGCCAAAAGTCCGCTCTGAAAGAAGCGTTTCCGACGGGAATCGCCACATGATGGGACGTCTTTTTTAATTTATGAAGATCACGGTCCACCGCGCGGTAAAGAGGAAGGACCAAACAAACGGAGTGTCCGGCTTCAGCCAACCGTTGAGGCAAAGCACCGGCGACATCGGCCAAACCACCGGTCTTGCAAAAGGGAACAGCTTCACTTGCGGCGAAAAGGATTTTCACGGACTAGCGCGAGGCTTTTTCTCCGGAGTTTGCGGAGGGTGAAATCTCTCGAAGCATTTTCGCGGCATCTTCCGGAGGGGTCGGGTTGATATAAAAACCGGTGCCCTGTTCAAAACCCGCCATTTTGGTGAGCTTGGGAATAATCTCAATGTACCAATGATAATAAGGCAACCCCGGCGACTTCAAAGGGGCGGTATGAAGAATAAAATTGAAGGGCGGATTATCCAAAACAGCGGTTTGTTTTCCGAAAACTTCTTTCACGATGGAAGCCAAACTGGAAATTTCACTTTTTTGAATTTCATGGAAATCCGACGAATGGCGAAGCGGCAACAACCAAAGTTCAAACGGGAAACGGCTCGCGAAAGGAGCGAACACCACGTAATCTTTGTTCTGCGCGACCATGCGCACACCGTCCGACATTTCCTGGCGCATGATATCGCACCACACGCACCGTTCTTTGTATTCGAAATAATTATGAGCGCCGGAAATCTCCGATTTGAGACGGAGCGGCACCATCGGCATCGCGATCAATTGCGAATGAGGATGACTCAAACTGGCGCCGGCCGCGGACCCATGATTTTTGAAAACCAAAATATATTCGAGCCGGGGGTCTTTTTTAAGGTCGATGATACGGTCGCGGTAAGCCCAAAATACGTCCTCGATTTTGGCGAGTTCCATTTGATGGATTTGCTGATCATGATTGGGAGATTCGATAATCACTTCATGCGCGCCCAACCCATTCATCTTGTCAAACATGCCGATACCGGTCCGGTTAAGATTCCCTTCAATTTCAAGCGCCGGGAATTTATTGGGAATAACGCGGACCCACCATCCGGATTTATTTTTTTCGCGGCCCGTGTTGTAATAGGCGAGGATTTCAGGAGGCGTTTTATCTTCAAAGCCGGGGCAGAAAGGGCAGGTGCCGCCTTGAGGATAATCTTGTGAAACATTAAATTCGCTGGGGCGCTTGCTTCGCTCGGAAGAAATAATTACCCATCTCCCAATGATGGGATCGCGTCTGAGTTCGGGCATTTATTCGGTGACCGCGAGGTTATCGGTGGCGAGGCCGGCCAGTGTGTCAACGGAGGTTTCTGAGGTAACTGTTCCGACGGAAAGGGGCGTTGTGGGCAATGAACTTAAGTCAGGCAGTTCGGACAAATGCTTGAGACCAAATTGCCGGAGAAATTCTTGAGTGGTTCCATATAAAAGCGGGCGACCGATGGTTTCTTTGCGCCCGACCACTTTGATCAACCGGCGCTCCACCAATGTTTCCGTTACACCGGAGGCTTCCACACCGCGAATTTGTTCCACTTCAGCGCGGGCGATCGGTTGTTTGTAAGCGATGATGGAAAGGGTTTCCAAAGCCGATGGAGAAAGACGAACCATCAACCGCTCTTTATAAAGTTTTCTGATCCAAGGGGCCATTTCAGTCTTGGTCGCCATTTGAATTCCGCCGGCCACTTCAATAATTTGAAGGGGCGAGTCGGTCGCATCCAACTTCAAGGAAATCTGTTTGATCCATTCGGCAATTTCTTCTTCCCCTACCGATTTAAGACCGATGACTTCGATAATTTCTTTTGACGTGATGGGATGATCGGTCATGTACAAAAGCGTTTCGATAATTTTAATGGCCTGTTCGTTTTCCATAAGCTCCTCGGTTAGACGCCCAACGCCAGAATGGCTTCCGCTTGTTGGACGCGGTTAATATGAATTTCTCCAAAATTGTCGGTTTGAGCAACTTGGACTTGCCGGAGACGAATCAATTCAAGCAAGGCTAAGAAGGTGATAATCAATGTTTTTCGTGTCGCCGTCGCGGGGAAAAGCTCATGAAAATTAACGAAAGCCTGAGTTTCTAAAACATCCAAAATTTCCCGGATCCGGACTTCCAAGGGAATTTCTTCCACTAAAATTTCGCGGACATTTTTTTCAGAGGAGGCGAGCACATTTTGAAACGCGTCCACCAAACTGGCCATGTCCAAATCAAGCGTTTGGTCATCCCGATTAAAAAGAGGCGCGCCTCGATAATAAATGTCCCGATTTATTTCAAATCGATCGGATAAAACTTTAGAGGCTTCTTTGAATTTCTGGTATTCCAAAAGGCGCTGCACGAGTTCGGCGCGCGGATCAGGTCCTTCTGCTTCTCCCATCAGGTCGGCGGGTAAAAGCATGTGGGCTTTAATCTGCATGAGGGTGGTCGCCATGACCAAAAATTCTCCGGCGACAGTAAGGTTTAGTTCTTTAAAAAGGTCGAGATAGTTCAGGTACTCGGAAGTGATTTGAGCGATAGGAATATCAACAATTTCCAAATCGTTCTTTTGGATGAGATGAAGGAGGAGGTCCAGAGGTCCTTCAAAGATATCAATCTTGACTTGATAGTCCATGAATTT
>CAZJOE010000323.1:0-3097 GCA_964547555.1 uncultured Elusimicrobia bacterium
ATGTCCGCGATGAAATTGTTGTGCCCAACGCGGGCGAAGAAGGCAAAGCCTATCCCCCTTATTTCCTGACTCTTTTCTTTTTCATACTTGTTGTGAATCTCCTCGGCATGGTTCCCGGGTCTGCCACAGCGACGGGGAATATTTCAGTAACAGGCGGCTTGGCCTTGTGTACGTTCGGTTTGATTAACTGGGCCGGCATTAGAAAATACGGTTTGATTCACCATATAAAAAACTTCATTCCCCATGGCCTTCCAGGTTGGCTCGTTCCTTTGATGCTTCCTTTAGAATTAATCGGTCTTCTCACCAAAAGTTTTGCCCTCTCCATTCGTCTTTTCGCCAACATGATTGCCGGTCACATCGTCATTCTTGCTTTTCTCTCCATGATTTTTCTTTTCAATTCTGTTTTAGTTGCTTTTGGTGCGGTTCCGATGGCAGCAGCGTTGAGTCTTCTTGAAGTATTCGTTGCCTTTCTGCAGGCTTATGTTTTTACGCTTTTAACATCCATTTTTGTCGGTGCTTCTCTGCACCCACATTAAATTTAAAATAAATTAGGAGGATACATAGTGATTACGCAAAACATGTTGTACTTGGGACTTGGTTACATGGCTGCTGGTTTTGGGGCCGGGATTTGTATGTTGGGAGCCGCATTTGGTATCGCACGTTTGGCCAGCGCCGCCTTGGAAGGCACCGCTCGTCAACCGGAAGCCGCTGGAGATTTGCGCACCACCATGATCATCGCCGCCGCTCTTATCGAAGGGTTGGGATTTTTCGCGTTGGTCGTCTGCTTGCTCATTTCTCTTAACAAGCCGCCCGTTGCCGTTCCGACTTCCGGCGTTGCTCAAACTCAAGCCGCTCACTAACTAAAAAACCCTCTTCTGAGGGGAGGATCGATGGACTTATTACTTCAACCCAACACGGGGCTTGTTATCTGGACAATCGTGACGTTTCTTTTGCTGGTCTTGATTCTAACCAAGGCCGCTTGGAAGCCGATTTTGGAAGGGCTCAACAATCGCGAGTCAAAAATTAAAAGCGATTTAGAGCGCGCCGAAAAGGCCCAAAAAGACGCGGAATCGTTGCGCCAGAGTTTTGAAGGCCAGCTGGCCGATGCGCAGAAGACCATTCAAAACATGATGGCCCAAGCGAAGGCCGATGGAGAAAAAACACGCGCTCAATTGTTGTCGACCGCGCGCGACGAAGCTGAAAAAATCGTCGAGAAAGGCCGCAAAGACTTGGCCGGAGAAACCGACCGCCTGAAAGAAGACCTCCGCAATGAGGTTGGCGGGTTGGCGGTTTTGATAGCGGAGAAAGTGTTGGCCCGTTCTATCGACCCCAAAATTCAAGAGCAAGTTCTCAAAGATTCGTTGCAAGAAATTATCCAAGCAAAAAGGTAGAGAGATCGAATTATGAAAAACATATCAGTGGCCCGCCGCTACGCCCGGGCCCTTTATCAATTGGCGAACCAGACCCACACCTCCGACGACGTTCTGCGGGGTTTAAGCAACATCGCCCATGCGGTGCAAGAAACGCCGGCGCTCGATCGGTTTCTCAACAACCCGCTCGTGAAGCTTGAAGAAAAACAGGAACTGGTCGGAAAAATCACCACCAATAAACTGATTCTTAAATTCATCTTTCTTTTGGGCCGCCGCAAACGGCTCGATTTGCTGACGTTGATTTATAAGGAATTCCAAGCGCTCTCGGACGAACAAAGCGGCCTCAACCGCATTCTCGTCCGGACCCCGTCCCTTCTTTCGGACAGCCAGAAAAAATTGATCGAGACCGACCTGGCCCACCGCTTTGGGGGAAAAGTGTTGGGACAATTTGAAGTCGCCAAGGAACTCTTGGGCGGTATTTGGATCAAAATGGGAGACAAGGTGCTGGACGCGACGCTGAAAGGAAAAATGGACGACTTGCGGCACGCGCTCATCCACAGCATTAACTAACAAGGAAAAAATTATGGCCATAAAACCGGAAGAAATTACCAGCGCGATTAAAAAACAAATCGAATCCTTCGAAAAGAAATCGGAGCTTCAAGAAGTCGGACATGTTCTCCAAATCGGAGACGGCATCGCGCGCATTTACGGGCTTGAATCCGCGATGAACGGGGAACTTCTGTTATTTCCAGGCGACACGTACGGAATGGTTCTCAACTTGGAGAGCGATTCCGTCGGAGCCGCTCTTTTCGGAAATGAATCCCACATCCAGGAAGGCGACCCCGTCAAACGAACAAAGCGCATCGTGGAAGTTCCGGTCGGAGACGCTTTGGTCGGACGCGTGGTGAATCCGCTCGGTCAGCCCATCGATGGAAAAGGCCCGATTAAAACCACCAAGACCCGTCCCGTGGATGTTATCGCTCCCGGCGTTGTGGACCGCCAAGGGGTTCGCGAACCCCTTCAAACCGGAATCAAAGCCATCGACTCCATGATTCCCATCGGCCGCGGCCAACGCGAACTGATCATCGGCGACCGTCAAACCGGCAAAACCGCCATCGCCGTCGACACCATTATCAATCAGAAAAATGTCAAAGACCGTCCCATTTGTATTTATGTGGCCGTCGGACAGAAACAATCCACCGTGGCCTCCGTCGTGCAAACCTTGACGGAAGCAGGCGCAATGGATTACACGATCATCGTGGCTGCCAATGCCGCCGATCCCGCTCCGCTTCAGTACTTGGCGCCTTATTCCGGTGTGACCATGGGCGAAGAATTTTTATGGAATGGAAAGCACGCGCTTCTTATTTATGACGACTTGACCAAGCATGCGCAAGCCTATCGTCAGATGTCTCTCTTGCTCCGGCGTCCGCCGGGCCGTGAGGCATATCCGGGAGACGTTTTTTATCTCCACTCTCGTTTGCTGGAACGCGCTTGTAAGCTGTCCAAAGAACATGGCGGCGGTTCCTTAACGGCGCTTCCGATCATCGAGACCCAAGCGGGCGACGTGTCCGCGTTTATTCCGACCAACGTGATCTCCATCACCGACGGTCAAATTTATTTAGAAAGCAGCTTGTTCTATTCCGGCGTGCGCCCGGCCGTTAACGTCGGTCTTTCCGTGTCACGCGTCGGTGGGTCGGCCCAAGTCAAAGCCATGCGGCAAGTGGCCG
>CAZJOE010000324.1:0-3096 GCA_964547555.1 uncultured Elusimicrobia bacterium
ATAAAAATACCAATCGGGAATAAGAAGTTTCGCGGTAGAGAAACATGGCGGACATGGCAAGAATCGTTCCCAGAAAAGAAGATCTAAAAATCCGGATCGCTTCATCCAAGGCCGGCATTGTGACTCGTTGGTAAACTCCATGCCAGGAAAGCGCCAAGGCCCACATGAAGAGAATAACGGGAAGGGCTTCCCCATATTCAGAAATCGGCGGAATACCTTTAATGGCTGGGAAAGATTCTAAAAAAGGAGTGAAATAAAAACGCACCCAATAGGCCAACAAATAAGAAACTGTGACGATAACGATGTCGCCTAAAAGAATAAAGATTCGAAAAACGATCGGCTTCGCGTCTTTCCAAGCCGGAAGACCGGCGTAATATCTTGTCATGGGAACGGGAGTTTAACTGTTGCCGAGCAAGGAAGAAATGGCTTTCTTTACCTCGGCGGAACCAATTTGAGCCATACAGGATTGATCTTTCCTGTGATACTCAAACCCCAGCTTGAGGCACGGACATTGGGGGCACGGTGAAGAAACGATGACGGCATGAGAATTCAGCGGTCCCCAAATAGTGGGATCAGTCGGACCATGAAGGGCCACTTGCGGTTTTTTAAAGGCGGCGGCGAGATGCATCACGCCGGTATTACCCGACACGACCAAATCCACTTTCTTAATTAAAGAAACCGTTCCTTGCCAGGAAATTCGTCCACCCAAATCCAAGGCCTGATGATTGAGAAGTTTTTTTAATCGCTGCGTTTTAAAAACTTCTTCAGGACCGGCGGTCAAAACCAACCGGGCTCGATAAGTACGAATAAGCCAGTTCCCAATCAAAGCGTACTCCGAGAGCGGCCATTCACGCGGCAAACCATCAGCCCCGCACCCCGGATGAAGGAGGACCAGGGGACGGTCTTTCAGTGGAGAGAGTTCTTTTTCCCACTGACCCGCTTCCGATTGGCCTTTTTCAGTCTCAAATAACTCGAGATCCAGGTTGAGAGGAAGCGGGACAACCCGAGAGACGGCCGCATAAAAATCTTTGATTTCATGTTGACGGGACGACTTTGGAACAGGGTCCGTGTAGAGAGCAGCGCGGTGCTGACCAGGGGTATCAAAGCCAATCCGTTGGGACGCCCCCGTAAAAAAAGAAATAAGCGCCGTCATACGGGCCCACTGCTCAAGGTCAATCACGGTATCATAGGTTTCTTTTTTTAGCTCGCGGACCAAAGCGGGCACGCCCCAGGGAGATACCGGCGTCCACACAATCACCCGGTCCACATAGGGAACAGTTTGCGCGAGGGAGGCATTCACAGAGGAGACAAGCCAGTGGATTTCAGCTTGGGGGAGTTTTTTTCTTAATTCCCGCAAAACGGGAACAAGGAGAATGGTATCACCAACCGCCGCTAACTTGATGATGAGAATTTTATGAGGAAGGCCGGAGGAAGAGGGTGGTTTTCTTTTCTTAAAACCCGCAATCAACTTGAGGAGTGGAACTCCTAATAAAAAATCAAACAGTCGCTTCATTTTTTATGACGCGGTGATAAAGGTTGATGGTCTCATCGACCATCGTATTGATCCCGAATTGAGAGGATGTGGAAAGGCCATTGGCAATTAATTTTCGGCGAAGGGGCTCGTCTTCAATAAGCCTTTGAATCGAATTCGCCAGGGCTTCCGGATTTTTGGAGGGGACCAGCAGACATTCCCGTTCATGCGAAACAATTTCTTTGACGCAATCCAAGCCTGACGCAATCATAGGAACGCCCGCAGCCATCGACTCCAGGAGGGTTAACCCTTGCCCCTCCCAAAGGGAAGGCATCAAACAAATATCGAGCTGTCGGTAAGCGGCGGGAATATCTTTTTGAAAACCGGCAAAAATCACACGACCGGCGAGTCCCATTTTGGCGACCAATTGATTTAAATCTTCCCAATCCTCGCCCACTCCGCAAAAAATAAATTTTAATCCCTGATATTTATCTTTCAACATCGCCAAGGCTTCCAGCGCATAGCGTTGCCCTTTGACTCGGGTTAACCGCCCGACGATACCAACACGAATGGGAACACCCTGACCGCTTAAAGTCCTTATTTCCGCCTGAGGCTTGAAGGTATCCAATTCAATTCCATTGGAGATCACGCGGGCCTCTGATTCATTCGCTATTTTATCTCCAATGGCGATGTGAAAATCCGCTCGTGAAACGCAAATCGTCATATCGGCCTTGTTTTTAAGAAAACGGAAGATTGTCCGCCATACCCAGCCCACCAATTTATTGGGATGATTAGGATAATGAATACCATGCACAGTCCAAATGGTTTTAAACGGTCTTCGGGAAGGAAGCATCAACCGCCCCCAAAACCCTGCGACCCCGCCATGAAGATGGAGAACATCGATAGAGAGATCTTGCAAAGCTCGTTTCCATTGAAGGAGCTTCCCGATGGAAAGTTTTTTCCCCATCGGGAGAATCATGGACTTTAACCCCGCACCCTTTAACTCATCGGTAAAAGGACCGTCCCCCGAAACGAGAACAATCGGAAAACCGCCCCGCGCCTGGAGCCCTTCCGCCAACATGAGGACGTGGCGATGCCCACCGCCAATAAAGATTCCATCAATGGCATAAGCGACGCGGAGTCCCGAACTCATATTAATAACCCCACTTTTCAAATCCTTTTCTTAATAAATATCCCAAAAAATCGATTCGCTCTTTTATAAACCAATCTCCTTGCGCCCGCCTTTTGAGCGCCGCCTGACAGAATACTGTCGCCTCGTAAATATTGTGAAGATCATTTTTTTCACCATCAACAAACATTCCGCGCGGCAGAGAACGCGCGGAATGTTTATTTTCAGGTTGAAGACGAGTCCAATCGAGGGCGCTTTGTGACCGGGGAATCCAACAGTTCTCTCAACCGTCTGCGATAAATTGCCAGAAAGTCGATCATGGTCGCCCCGTCACTATTGATCGAAGAGCATCGGCGATGAAGCCGGTATGGAGATGTTCTCCGGCACCTCGTATCGAATTCAGCCAAATCTTCGAGTAGGTCTTTATCAGCTTCTTCCGTACCAAGACAGGATGATCGCGACCAAATTGAGGATTTCGAAGCAGAAACGCTTTCAA
>CAZJOE010000325.1:0-3087 GCA_964547555.1 uncultured Elusimicrobia bacterium
TGTTGCTGGGCGCGGGTCTTTTCTTCTCGTCTTTTGCCTTTGCTGACGAGACGATTCTCAGCGATAGTTTCAGCTATCCAAACGGCCTTATTACCAATGAGTACGCTTTTTGGAATCCCCAGAACGCGAGCTCCATCAAATCCTCCATTTGGGATATGACCAGTGGATCCTTATTCGCAAGTGGAGGGGCCGGATGGACCGGCGTTCCCGACAACAGGGCTCCCGGCACAACATCCTCAACTGGAAATAACTCCTGCGTTTTTCGGATGAACACCAAGAGAACGGATTTTGAGAATGTGGCCGTTTCTTTGTCTCTTCTCAATCAAGGAGTTTCTTCCACATCTTCCACACCGCCGGTCTCTTGGGATGGCCTTCATATTTGGCTCAGATATAAATCCGAAACCAATCTTTATTACGCCAGTATCAATCGACGAGACAATACCGTTGTTATCAAGAAAAAAGTGCCCGGCGGCCCGTCCAACGGAGGGACTTATTATGTCCTGGGCAGTATTGTGCCGAATACCGTCCGTTACAATGTTTGGCAACAGGTAAAGGCGACCGTCCAAACCAACTCCAATGGATCCGTCACCATCAAGCTTTACGAGGGCAACACCCTCTTGGTCAGCGCGACGGACAATGGGACCATCGGAGGACCTCCTATCATCGGTGGAGGCAGGATTGGAATTCGGGGAGATAACGCGAATTTAAAATTCGATAATTTATCTGTTACTTCTCTTTCGGCACAACCCGTGCCGCCCCCAACGCCAGGATTTACCACCCTCACAGCCGTTCAGGTTAATCAAAATTCCGTAAAGATAAGTTGGCCCAAGTTCACAAGCGGTTCCCAGCATTTTTTTAAGGCAGGAATTTCTATGGTTTCTTCGGCCGGCCCTTTTTCACCCGTTCCTCTCACCGGCGTTCGAATGGTCGGAAATCAGATGGAAGCTGATATTTTGGGACTTGAGCCTCAGACTCTCTACCATGTTGTTCTCTATCATTCAGAGAATTTGACCACCTGGTCTCAGCCGTCTTCTGTGTTGACGGTTCGGCCCGGAACGCCCCTGGTTCCCACCAACGTGGTCGCGACTCCCGGCGATTCTCAAGTCACCATCAGCTGGAGTTCCGTTCCCGGAGCCACTTCGTACAACCTCTACCGCTCTCGGACCGGAGGGGTCAACAAAACCAACGGTTACCAGATCCTGAACGTCGTCAGTCCCAAGCTCAATACCAGCTTCATCAATGGCACGCCTTACTACATGGTCGTAACGGCCGTGAATGCCGCCGGCGAAAGCCTCGAATCTGTTCAAGTTTCTGCCGTTCCAAGCCAGTCTGCTAACGCCTCCTCCTTAATGGCGGCTGCTCCCGATCTAAGTTCGACTCGTATATTTCCCAATCCGTGGAAGGCCAACCAACATAACGGAACTCCGATTACGTTCGGCAACCTCACCTCTCATGCCACCGTTAAAATTTTTACATTGGCAGGAAGTTTGGTTACCACTCTTCAAACCGATTCCTCTTCGTTGACATGGCCTTTGACCAATACATCAGGTGAAAAAGTCGCTTCTGGTCTTTACCTTTATTTGATTACCAACGACCAAAATCAGAAGAGTCGCGGCACCGTGGCGGTGATTCAATGAAAGCGCAATTGATCATCGGATTGTGGATAAGTCTCTTCTCCATGAAGATGTCTGTTCTTGCCGCCCCAGGAACAAATGGAGCCGATTTCTTGAATATTCCCGTCGGAGCTGAACCGGCTTCGATGGGCGCCGCTTACAGTGCGCTGGCCTCCAATGCCTATGCTCCCACATGGAACCCTGGAGGCCTCGGGACAGTTGAAACAAATCAAATCGCAGCTCAACATCTTTCCTACTTGGAATCCATCCATTATGAACATGTGGGTTTTGTCCACCCGTTTCAAAAAGGGCGCGCCCTGGGAGTGAGTGTGCAATATCTCGGGGTTCCCGATGTCTCCGCCACCGATATCTCGGGCAATTCGAATGGAAGTTTTTCAAGTCATTATGGTGCGTATTCCATGTCTTACGGCCAGGCGGTTTCAAGTAAGTTATCTTTGGGCGCAACGGGGAAAATCGTCGAAGCCAAGCTCGACAATGTAAGCGCCAGCGCTTTCGCAGCCGATTTCGGAACCCTGTATCAAGCGACACAGAAACTGACTTTAGCCGGAGTTTTGAAAAATGTCGGCACTCCATTGACGTTCCTAAACCAAAAGGACCCTCTTCCTCTGGCCATCCATTTGGGAGGCGCTTACTTGGCAACGCCCAAATTGACCGTGGCTCTCGAAGGGGTTTTTCGTCAAACGGAACAAGCCAGCCTTCATTCGGGAGTTGAATGGAGACCCGTCGATCCCATCAGTTTGCGGGCAGGCTACCGAACGAACACCGTGAAAGGGTTGTCGCCCCTCGCCGGATTCACCATGGGCATGGGAATAAAATTTCTCGGACAAACATTTTCATACGCTTGGGTTCCCCTCGACGACCTTGGCAATACGCAGTACATTTCCGTTTTGATTCAAATGGGGTCAAGTCGCGACATGCGACATTGAGAATTGTTGCTCTAGCATGCCAACAGCCGGCGCCGCCTGAAAATTATTTCTCAACAAAAACTTTTGTACGGCCTTATATGACGATCCCCCCAATAGGACTCCAATTTCTTTGTAATTCAAAAATGCATATCGCTTAAGAAAATACATAGAAGCCCACCGCATTTCCCGATTCAAGTGCTCACTTTCCATTTCAATGACCTTTTCCCCAGCAGAATAAGTCTCGAAAACTGTTTTTAAAATCAGATCCGGATTAAGAGCCCTCGTTCTTAAGAGGAGATTTTTTTGCGGCAATTCCGTGTTCTTCTTTTGACTTTTTAAATACGTCTCCCGAATAGAGGCGACAAACGATTTAACTCCCAGAATGGCAGGCCACTTTCCCCGCGAAAGACTTTTTTCCAATTCATCCGGAACCCCTTCCAAAACGAATCGATGGAGCGCTTCACGAGCAGGAAAAGGAAAATTCTCGAAATGGGAAAGCACCAGGGATTGCTCAAGCCAGTCTGTTGCCTGATGGGGGTGCAGATAAT
>CAZJOE010000326.1:0-3067 GCA_964547555.1 uncultured Elusimicrobia bacterium
TCGACCCATCAAGACTGGATTGAGCGCAGTAATACGGACGCCAGAGGTGACCGGCTTATCACTGTGCTCGGATATCCCGCATGGGATATCCAGATCACCGATCTTGCCGAAGCGGCCGTGACTGTTCATCCGGTTACCGTTCGGCTTACATTTACTCCCTCTTCTGAAATCTTAGGAGTGGTCGCGTCCGCTACGTCGGAAAATGTCCGCTATCTTAAAATCGCCCACCTCAACCCCTTTAGTATGAAATGGGAATTGGTTCCGTCACAAAGCAGTTATTCGCAGAGTAATGAAATACAAGCGATGGTGGACCACCTGTCCATTTTTAGCGTCCTGGGCGCGCCCTCGCCCGCGCAAGAGTTGTCGGGCATCACAAATTATCCCAATCCTTTTGCCGCCGGAAGAGAACCCACTTATCTCCGCTATATCCTGACAGAAGACGCTGATGTCACCATCCGCATTTACACCTTGGTCGGAGACCTTGTTCGCCTTCTTACCTATAGAGCGGGCGCCTTGGGCGGGACCGGATCTCCTTTCGGATACACCAATGAAGTTCCGTGGGATGGAAAAAACGAAAGCAATCAAGTGGTTGCCAACGGAATGTATCTCGCTGAAATTCGAGCGGATTCTGCAAGCGGCGTTCACAAGGAGATGCGCCGCATCGGGGTCCTTAAATGAAATCGGATCGGTGGAAATTTCTATGGATCTTAATTTTTTCGGCGGAAATCTCCGTGGCGCTTGATATTCCCTATCGAGACGGTAAGGGCGGGGGAGGTTCTCCGGGTGAGTGGGTCAGCGTTTCACCCGCGAGCGCGAGGTTGGCTGGAATGGGAAATGCGGCCGCAGGTTTATCCCAGGCTGAAGTCGCTTATGTGAATCCGGCGGCCTTGGCACGAATACAAGTGGGGGAAGCAACGGTGGCCATGGGTCCCATTTTTTCGGGAGGCCAGCTCAATTTTCTTTCTGGTTCTTATCCCTTTACCAGGCGTTCCGGCGGAGGCCTCACGGTGATGGACCTTCGGTCGGGAGATGCGGAAAGAACCAATGAATTTGGAGAGTCGCAAGGAAATTTCAGGGAGCAGAATTTGGCGCTTTTTTTCTCTTACGCGAGAAAAATGTGGGACCCTTATGTGGACGCCGGCATTAATTTCAAAACCATCCGCCAATCGTTTGCCGACTATTCGGCCACCGGCTACGGCGCCGACATTGGATTTATGGTTGAGCCGTTTACAAAACCCCTGACATTCGGATTGGTGTTCCAAAATATCGTCCCTGTTTCTCTCAAGCTCAATAATGAATCGGACAAGTTCCCTTTTATCATCAAAGAAGGAGTCTCCTATAATTTTGACTGGCTCGACCGTAATTCCCTCGTCAGCGTGGAAACAACGCAAGGCCCGAGCGGCGCCAAATGGGCGCTGGGTCTCGAACAGGATTTTTCCGATCAAATTCCTATTTTGATGCGGCTTGGCGCTAACACCCGGGAATTTTCTTTTGGTTTCGCCTTCGGGAAAAAATTGATGACACTCGATTATGCGGCAATTTTCCATGAACTTGGATTGCTGCATCGTTTCGGTATCACAGTTCATTTCAGCGCGGTCGGTCTGGTGGCGGAAAAAGAAATTAAAGCCGAATGGAAAAGGATTGAAGAAAAAGAGGTGGCGCTCGGCAAAAAAGAGCGGGAAATCGCCCAGGCAGATGCCGCTCCGTCCGTGGTGGCTCAACTTGAAAAAGCGCGGGATCTTTATCGGTTTAAGAAATACGAAGCTTGTTCAAATGTTTTGGATAAGGTCCTCCCTTCGATGACGGACAATGAAGAAGTTAAGATTTTGATAGCGATGACGCATGCGCATATTTTTATAGAGAAAGAAGATTTTAAGTCAGCTGAAATAGAACTGCGGAAAGCCGTGGAGTTGGATCCGGAACACGAAGAAGCTCTTGAGCTTTATGGCCGTGTCAAAGAGCTTTTGGAGGTGTACGAGTGAAAAAATATTCTCTCCGCCTGGTCGCCATCCTAGGGGTCGTCCATCTGCTTTGCTTTTCAGTGGCATGGGGCGTGTCGGCCAATGAAAAAAGGGAACAGGATTTTTATCGCTCAGGCGTTCAACAATATTTAAATGGAAATGATGCGGCAGCGATTGCAGACCTAACGGAAGTTTTAAGGCTGAATGAAAAAAATGAGAAAGCAAGAAAGCTTCTTGCCAAGAGTTTGGCCCGATCTAAAGTCGCGGTCCCTGCTGTTCCAAAGCTAACGCAGGAACTTCCGAGGGAACCCAGGGTGGAAAAGTCTGTGGAAAAACCGCGGGAGGCTGCGCCCAACTATACCCGGCCTCCCAAAATCAAAGTTCCAGTTAAAAAGAAGAAACGAATTGTTGAACCCGAGCCTGAGGCGGAAGAGGTTGAGGAAGTTGAAGAGGTCGAAGAAGAAGAATACAAGCCTCCTCCCAAAAGGAAAAAGACGGTACGAGCAGAGGAAAATAAACAGATTTTGTGGATCGGTCTTGGCGGCGGTGTGTTCGTTTGCCTTCTTTTCGTTATCTTTTTAGTCCTTCATATGGCCAAGCGGAACAGAGAAGATTTACTGGCCCAAATGAAACTCCTGATGGAAGATAAAAAGAAACAAGAACTAGATTTCACCGAACGAATCAATCAGAAAAAACGGGAGGAAGAAGAAACCCGAAAAGCGGAGGCCAAAGAAAGACAGCGAAGGGTGGAGCAGCGGATTGCCGAGGATATGAAGATACAGGAACAGCGTCGAGCGCAAGCCGCTCAGGCCGCGACGATAAAACCTCCGACGCCCCCGCCTCAGCCCTCGCCCGCTCCGAGCAGTGAAATCGTCAATCATTACCAGAAGCAGATTATGGAGTTAATGGTCGACGTCCCCGCGCCGAAAAAAATGGAAGCTTGGGAGAGAATTTCAGCCCAAATTTTGAACCTCTATGCTGCGTCGAAAGAAGCGGCCATTCAATTTCTCCAAACCCTGGCCAAGGACTCCAATGCCACCGCTCGCGCCGGGACCATCTCGGCTTTGGCGGAAATCCATTCGCCGGAAACCTTGGAAATTCTTTTT
>CAZJOE010000327.1:0-3035 GCA_964547555.1 uncultured Elusimicrobia bacterium
TCCTCCCTGACGATCATAAATGGTCAGTGAAGCCGGGGTATCAGACAATCCGGACACCGCCGCGGATTTCAGGGAACCAGTCGCCGCTCCACTTGATACGCGGTAGCGGATCACCATCGGTTCTTTCGTCGGGTTAAACATGTTTTTGAACGGTTCGAACATTGTTTCAACGGGCCGATCGGCAATGGTGCCTCCCGCTGCGTTCACCGTTATGGTGATTTGATCGCTGGAAGAAACGGATCCGTCATTCCCGGTTAGTTGCAAGACATATGTTCCTTCCTGTGAAAATGTCGCCGTGGTACTTTCCGAATTGGCGTTTCCAAAAACAACGGAAGAAGGGCCACTCGATCGAGTCCATGTGGCGGTGACACTTCCATCATCGGTCACCACTCCGTTTAACGTCACACGGTTAAGGGGAAGCGTAATGGTTTGATCCTGGCCCGCATTCACCTGGGGAGCTTGATTTATTTGAGAAGAGTTCGATACGGTGATGGTCACCGTGTCATTGGCCGAAAGAGATCCGTCGGTGGCGGTCAACCTCAGAAGGTAGGTCCCTGCTTGAGAAAACGCCGCCAAGGTATCGAAATCATTCACACTGCCAAAAATAATACTTCCCGGCCCACTGACCTTGGTCCATGTGACGGTCACGTTGGCCATAGACCCATCATCGGTCACTGTTCCATTTAGATTTACAAAAGAAGGGAGAACGATGGTTTGATTGGGTCCCGCATCCACCACGGGAGCCTCATTGGCCGTATTCACGGTCAACGTCACCGTGTCGCTGCCCGAGAGCAAGCTGTCCGAAGCATTGAGCCTTAAGACATACACTCCCACTTGAGTGAAAGTCGCCGTCGTGTCCACAGCGCCGGCATTGGCGAAGCTGACGGATCCGGGTCCCGATACTTTGCTCCACAGAGATGTCACTGTGCTGGTGGGAAGACCATCATCCAGGACCGTTCCATCTAAGCTGGCGGCGACTGAAATATTAACGGTTCGCGAGGGACCCGCGTCAACGGCCGGCGCTTGATTTTGCTGAGGAACTGGATTTACAACAAGGCTGATCGTGTCATTGGCAGATAACGCGCTATCACTCGCGGACAACCGTAATACATACGTTCCCGCTTGTGAAAAAATAGCCGTGGTATCATCAATACTGGGGTCTCCAAACGTCACAGTGCCTGGACCCGAAACTTTACTCCACGTACGCGTGACCGTTGCCGACGGCAATCCGTCGTCAGAGACGGTTCCATTCAAGTTTGCGAAAGCGGGAAGCGTGATGGTTTGATCCGGACCCGCATTGACGGTCGGCGCCACGTTCGCCGGTGTAACTGTCAGGGTGATGGTATCGCTGGCCGACAATAAACTATCGCTAGCGGTCAATCTTAAAACGTATGTTCCGGCCTGTGAAAATGTAGCGGTTGTATCTTCAGCCGACGCATTTGCAAAAGTAACTGTTCCGGGACCGGAAACTTTGGTCCATGTTTGTGTGTGAAGGGCGGTGGGAAGATTATCGTCTTGAACCGTTCCATCTAAATTAGCGGAAGCGGGAAGAGAGATCGTTCTATCAGGTCCCGCGTTAACGGAAGGGGCGAGATTGATGGCGTGTGTGGTGGCGCTAACGGCCACAGTTTTGGCGGACGCATTGCCTGCCGCATCGATGGCGTCAATCCGATAAGAATAAATGGTCGCTGCCGTTAAACCGGTATTCTGATAGGGGGGACCCGCCACTGTGGCCATCGCGGTTCCCGCGCCATTCCTGTATATCCGATATCCAGTGACCCCCACATTGTCCGTGGCCGCTGTCCAGCTCAAATTAATCTGAGTGGAAGAAGTGGCCGTGGCGCTCACGTTGGCGGGAAGCGATGGGGCTTGCGCATCGGGAGAAGGGACCGTTGCTGAAATTTCATTCGAAGCAACGCTTTCATTGCCGCTGCTATCAATCGATTTAACGACAAAAAAGTAAGCCGTGCTTGGAACCAAGTTGGCGCTGTTAACGGTTTGCTCAACGGCGCCTCCTCCCGAAGCGGAAGCGGCTGGGAATTGAGCGGAGTTCGGTTTATTTCCGGAGGTGGGACCCCAATAGACTTTGTAATAGGACAGGTCGCTTAACGCGCTCCCATTTGAATTGGTCGTCGGACCATTCCATTGCAAAGTGATTTGTCCTCCGTGGACCAAACTGGGAATCAAAATAAGCAGTCCCACGAATTTAATGATGCGGTTTTGTTTTTTCATTTACCTCTCCCAAAAAATCTGGATTAAAAATGGATTGAGTTCTAGATCTCTTCCGAGCTTCTTAATTTTTCCCTAACCTAATGAAGAATAACCGCTTACATCTATATATACCAGGTGACAAATATCTCCGAGCATCATAGTGGCCAGATAAAAAGGAGAAAAAAACAGATTGTATTTAAGAGATGATTTTTATGGGAGCGTATTTGAGAAGGAGTTTTTTGATGGAACCTGTTTCTAAAAATCGAATTGTAAGCTTTGTGCCCTGCCCGGAGCCTTCCGAGGCCTCGACCCGGCCTTTTCCCCAGTCGGGATGTTCTACCAATTGCCCCACTTTAACTTGACGGGGCATGGGATCCGAATTAATTTCTTGATTAAATTCATCTCCATATTCGGACACCTGAGAGAAAGAACTATCGTGAGAAATTTTCGGAGTGGGCCCTTCGACTCCGCTCAGGGCAGGCGCTGTTTGGATACCGGCTTCTTCGATAAATCGGGACGGAATATTCATGCGCGGCGTCCCAAAAATTCGGCGGCTGGCCGCGCAGGTGAGGTAAAGTTTTTTCTTGGCACGGGTGAAAGCCACATACGCCAAGCGGCGCTCTTCTTCCAATTCTTCTTGGTCGAAAGCTGAATCGCCTATGGGAAAAAGACCTTCTTCAAGTCCCGTCGCGAACACGCCTGGAAATTCCAATCCTTTGGCCAAATGGACCGTCATCAAGGTGACCGCTCCGCCGCTCTCCGTCCATTCATCGAGATTGGTGAGCAAGGCGATTTCTTGAAGGTAACGTGCCAAGGAATTGGTG
>CAZJOE010000328.1:0-3031 GCA_964547555.1 uncultured Elusimicrobia bacterium
GAAGAAGCGCTGAGTCCCGGACCCAATGCTATGACGTTGGGTTTAAAATTTTTAACCGTCTTTTGAATCGACCGGACTTTATTTCCATCCACGGTCCCGCCTTTGTTTTCTGGAAGCGCGTCCGAGGTCACTTCCAAAGGAGCGCGTTTGGCGGCGACATTTTGCCGGCTTTTCACAATCCCCAATCGAACCAGGCCCGCGCCGGATTTAACGGCGCCCAGGCTGGTCAAAATGCCGGCGCCCGCCATTCCTCGAGATCCCGCTAAAATATAAATACGTCCGCAATCACCTTTATGCGCCGAGGAAGAACGCCGGGGCAGCCACTTCTTCATTTATCCGTTAACAAAAGCGCTGGCCACCGCATAGGCCTTGGTGTGAGACAAAGAGACCGCTACTTTTCGAGACCAGGATTTGAAACTGGCAGGAAGAATCACTTGAGGCTTCCCATTGGAATCATTTCTAAGACCGATATCTCTATGTCCCAAATGGCGCTTGGATTTGGCCAATACTTCACTTAAGGCTTTCCACACCGCTTCTTTGGCGGCAAACCTGACGGCAAAATGCTGGGCTTTATTCTTCTTGGAATTACAGTAGGCGATTTCCTGCCTGGTGAAAACCCGGTTAAGAAATCTTTTATTTCGGATCAGCGTCTGAAAACGCCGGACTTCCTCGATATCGACACCCACGCTGAAATTCTTCACAGGTCAGCCGTTGATTCGTTTCTTGATCAGTTCGTTGGCCATTTGTGGATTGGCCTGGCCTTTGGTTTTTTTCATGAGAGCGCCTACCAAAGAACCGATGGCCTTCTCCTTCCCACCACGAACATCTTCGACGATTTTGGGGTTTTCCTTGAGGACTTCATCAATTAACTTAATCAGTTCGTCTTCGTTAGAAACTTGGGAAAGCCCTTTCGCTTGAATAATCTCTTTGGGGGAACCGCCTTTTTCATACATCTCAGAAAAAACATCCTTGGCCATTTTCCCCGAGAGCGTATTGGCATGAATTAAACCCACCACTTCCGCCAGGGCCGGGGCCGTCACGGGAGAGGTGGTGATATCTTTCTTATCGGAATTTAAACGTCCCATGAGCTCCGTCGTAATCCAATTGACCAAGGGTTTCGCGCAGGGTTTTCGTTTTGCTTCTTCCAGAGAATTGAGACCCGCTTCAAAAAAATCAACCAGCTCTTTCTGCCCAGTCAACACATTGGCATCGTATTCCGTGAGGCCCAATTCATTCACCAATCGGTTGCGCCGTTCATTGGGAAGTTCGGGAAGGCTGCGCTTAATTTCATCCACAAAGGCTTCAGTCAATTTGAGGGGGACCAAATCGGGTTCTGGAAAATAACGGTAATCATGCGCGTCTTCTTTGGAGCGCATGGAAAAAGTGGCGCCCAAGGTTTCGTTCCACAGCCGGGTTTCTTGAACGATTTTTCCACCCGCTTCGATCACTTCAGCCTGACGCGATACTTCATGAACGATGGCGTCTTTGACCGCGCGGAAACTGTTCATGTTTTTTATTTCAACGCGCGTTCCAAACTTGGTTTCCCCCACGGGCCGGATCGATACGTTCGCGTCGCAGCGAAGCGATCCTTTTTCCATATCGCAGTCGGAAACGCCGGTATATTGAACGGTCGCTTTTAAAATAGAGAGATAATCATGGGCTTCTTCCGGGCTCGAGAGATCGGGATGAGAAACGATTTCCATCAAAGGAATGCTCGAGCGGTTTAAATCCACCAAAGAATAAGGAAGCTCAGTCGCGCCAATCGCATGGACGAGTTTCCCCGCATCTTCTTCCAAATGAATTCGTTGAATACGGATGGTCTTGAGGGTCGATGAAACGGTGATCACAATTTTTCCATTCTCGCAGACCGGTTGGTCCGATTGGGATATCTGATAGGCCTTGGGTAAATCGGGATAAAAATATTGTTTGCGGGCAAAATAAGATTCTTTGTTGATGGCGCATCCCAAAGCCAATCCCACCTTCACGATTCCTTCGACGGCTTTTTTGTTTAAAACAGGAAGGACTCCGGGCTGGCCTGTACAAACCGGGCACACATTTGAATTGGGTTCAGAACCAAAATCTGTTTTGCAGGAGCAAAATAATTTCGAGTGGGTCTTAAGCTGCACATGGACTTCAAGACCGATAACGGTCTCGTATTTATTAGCGGAAGTGGTGGCGGTCGTCATGGGGAGCGATTACTAAGACAAAAGCGCGAGGCGCTTTAACAGTTTAATGTCCGATTCGTACGCGATCAATTTTTTGGCTTCGTCTAAATCCACCCAACGGGCATCCAGAACTTCTTCTTCTTGAAAGGACCCCACTTGCTTGACCGGCTTCATCAAAAACCAACGCACGGTTTTATTGACCTTCACATTTTTGTGGGTGTAAGAATATTGGGTGTCCATAATTGGTTTTAAAATTTCGCATTCCCAGCCGGTTTCTTCGTTGACCTCACGAAGCGCCGTGGCTTCATCCATTTCTTGGCCTTCCGGATGGCCCTTGGGAAAGGTCCAAACCTTTTTCCGCTGAAGGTTTTCTACCTGGACCACCAAGACCTTTTCAGCCTCGGGATCCCACACCACGCCTCCGCAGGAGAAATCTCTTTTTATTTTTGGGGCTTTGTTCATGATCCTCTCGTATTCAATTGAATGGTGAAATTCTAGACTGGTCCCATTCGTATGGGCCATCATATAAAAATCGCACCTCGAACCGTCCTAGCAGGAATAAAAGTCGGACCCTCCCACCCTGTAAGAATCATGGGGGTCATTAACGCCAGTCCTGAGTCCTTTTACGCGGGGTCCGTCCCATCCTCCGAAAGAGGCATCGCCAAACTCGCCGAACAAATCGAAAAGGAAGGAGCCGACTTTATTGACGTGGGGGCCATGTCGAGTGCTCCCTACCTAAAAACAGAAATTCCCGAACAAGAAGAAGCACGGCGGTTAAAAAAAGCCATTAAGGCCATTCGCAAGGCCAGTTCACTTCCCATCTCGATTGATACCCACCGCTGGGCTCCTGCGGAACAAGGGCTAGA
>CAZJOE010000329.1:0-3031 GCA_964547555.1 uncultured Elusimicrobia bacterium
CCAAGTATTCTCCCCGGGCCGTCACACAATCAAACGTGGTGGCGGTACCGAAATCAACGACGATCGAAGCGCCCCGATGAATTTCCATGGCCGCCCTCGCATTCACGATACGGTCCGCGCCCACTTCGGAAGGATGGTGATAGCGGATCTTTACTTTGGATTTTGTTTTTCCGGTGACAAAAAGAGGGGTAAAACCCATTTTTTTTTGGAGTGCTGAGCTCAAAGGTCGGTCGACATTGGGAACCACACTTGAAATGATAGCTCCCGCGTATCTGTCATTCCCGCGGAGGCGGGAATCCAGGCCACGACGGAGAGAAGAGGTCGAGACAGTGAAATAGGAGAGAACACGAGGCCTCACCTGAAATCGGGAAAGGGAAAATATTCCAAAACTGGTAGCTGTATTCCCAACGTCGACAGTAAGAAGTTTTTTTTCCAAAGGAAGGAATTTACGCGGCGCCCTGAAGTTTTGAGAAATCCGCCAAAGAATCGAAAAGTTCTTTTACCGATTGAAGAAGCGAGAGACGTTGGCTCCGAAGTTTCTCGTCATCAACCATGACTTTAACGCCTTCGAAGAAAGCATCCACAGGACCTTTGAGCGGGGCCAAAGCCATAAGCGCTTCCCGGTAATTCTTCTCGGAAAGAGCGAATTGAACAGCCGGCCGCACCGTATCCAAGGATTGATGGAGGGATTTCTCGGCCGCCCCTTCGAGATCAGCCAAATTAACAAGGGAAGTGGGAGGGAGAAATCCTTTCTCCTGGGCTTGCTTTAAAATATTACGAGCCCGTTTGATCGCCGCCGCCAAGGATTCAAATTCAGGTTTTCCACGGACCGTTTTGAGTCCATCTAACTTTTCATGAATGGTGGACAGGCTTTCTCCATTTTTGGAAATGACCGCTTCTATTTCGTCCGACCGGTAACCTTGATGGCCCAGCCAATGAAACACGCGCTGTTGAAGAAATTCCGTCAGGCTTTGGGAGGCCTTTTTTTGGGTGGCGGCATCAAAGGGCAAGAGGGCGCAAGCCATTTCAACCAATTGATGGAGAGAAATTTCCCATTTCCGACCCAAGAGAATGCGAATGACACCGATGCCGTGGCGGCGAAGCCCGTACGGGTCTGCTGATCCGGAGGGAATTTGTCCCACAGCGAAATAAGCGGCGAGCGTGTCCATCTTATCGGCCACGGAAACAAGCGCTGCTTCATCAGATTTGGGAAGAGGTCCTTCCGCCGTTAACGGCCAATAATGTTGTTCGATTCCGGTCGCCACTTTTTTATCTTCATGACCTTCGGCATAAAATCGTCCGGCAATGCCCTGGAGTTCGGGGAATTCCGTTACCATTTGAGTGAGAAGGTCCGCTTTCGCAAGCATTGCCACGCGACACGCCGTTTCAACCAGGGACTTCTCTTGATGGAGAGTGGCCCCCAATTGTCCGGTCAATTTCTGAACGCGCGCGGTTTTGTCCGCCAACGTTCCGGCATTCTGAATGAATCCCACTTCAGTCAGGCGTTTGGACAGGTCTTCCAAATTTAATTTGGAATCGTGTTCATAAAAAAATTGGGCATCGGCCAAACGGGCGTTGATCACGCGCTCATACCCATCACGAACTGTCTCTTGGGATTCAGAAGGACCATTGCGAACACCAATAAAGGCATGGGACAAAACCCCTTTATTGGATTCAATCGGGAAAAATTTCTGATGCTTGATCAAAGAACTGATGAGAACTTCCCGAGGAAGTTTAAGAAAGCTTTCTTTAAAATGGGCCATGATGCTGACCGGGTATTCCGTCAAGTTGATCACTTCTTGAAGATTTTCCGGATGAATGACAACCACCGCATTGTTTTTTTTCGCCAGAGATTCCATTTGAGAACGAATGTTCTTGGAACGGTCTTCCGGATTCACGAGGATGCAGCGGCCTTGCAACATCGTCTTATAACGATCGGCATGAGGAATTGAAATTTTCTTGCCGCCCAGAGCCAGAAGTCCCATCGTCGCCCGGTCGGATTGAATCCCGGCCATTTTAAACCGAATTACCTGGGAATTGAGCAGCGCCAAAATCCATCGAATCGGACGCGCAAACCGCAGGCCCTCTTTTTCCCAGATCATTGATTTCGGGAAAGCCAGTGATTTAATAACGGAGGGGAAAAGTTCTTTCAAAACGACATCCGTCTTTTGGCCTTTAATGGAATGAGTGGCCACCAATCGCTCCCCCTTGGACGTATTTTGGAAAACCAGTTTATCAACAGAAAGCTTTTGGGTTTTCGCAAATCCAAGCGCGGCTTGAGTCCAGTTTCCCTTTTCATCTTTAGCGGCTTTGGGAGGAGGACCGATCACAAGATCAGTCCGGTCTTTGGCGCGGTCGGGAAGACCTTGAACAGAAACAATGAGGCGGCGAGGCGTTCCCCAGACTTCTAATTTTGAATGCTCGAGGCCGGCCTGGGCCAAACCGTCGGTTAAAAATTTAGAAAGTTGCGAAAGCGCGTCAGGAATAAAGCGAGCGGGGATTTCTTCAGTTCCAATTTCAAGCAAGGCGGAGCGGACGGGCGGTTTCTTCATGTCGAGGCCTTCGCCAATTCCGGATATTTAAAAGCCACATACGACCGGGCCACGTGTTTGGACAATTGGCGAATCCGAGCGATAAATCCGGCGCGCTCCGCGACAGAAATAGCGCCGCGCGCATCCAACAAATTAAAAAGGTGCGAGCATTTCATCGTGGCGTCGTAAGCGGGGAGGGGAAGATTTCGCGAGAGAAGATCATTGGCCAAAGCTTCGTAATCAGTGAAATGGCGACGAAGGACTTCCGGATTGCTCACTTCAAAATTAAAAGTGGAGAACTGCCGTTCGTCTTCTTTATGGATCGACCCATAAGAAATCCCATTGGCCCATTCGACGTCATACACACTGTCTACTTTCTGAGAATACATGGCCAAGCGTTCAAGCCCGTAAGTGATTTCAACTGAAATTGGACTTAAGTCCATTCCACCCATCTGCTGAAAATAAGTGAATTGAGTGATTTCCATTCCATCCAACCACAC
>CAZJOE010000330.1:0-3030 GCA_964547555.1 uncultured Elusimicrobia bacterium
TAGAATGGTTGTTTGCACAGCACTTTGCGGGAGAGCGTGCCGCACCGCCTTAGCTAGGTGGTCCAATGATTTGCCAATCGCTTTGAGCGTTGGCGCGCGCGGCGCGACTTTCAAATAGGTGAGATCAATATCAACGGACAGTCGCGGCATATCACGCACAAAAAAATTGATGGCTGTTCCGCCTTTCAAAGCAAGCTCTTTTTCGACACGCACAAAAGGCAGCAACCTCACCATCAACTCTGCTTGTTTATAGAAACGTGAATCTTTCAAGGTTGAGATTCCTCGTTTTTCTTTTCATATTCGCGGGGAACCGTGATTTGATATTTGGGATCAAAATATCCTCCCGGAACAATGACACGGTTTCCTTTGCCCAAGTTAATCTTTTTCACATCAATCCTTTCGAGCCAAGCATGTTGGTTCTTCTCCGCCAAGAATAAAAAAAGGCGTTTTACTTTTACGGATTGGCATCCGTTCAACAATTCCAAAACTATTTGAGGTCTAAGTGTACCCAATCCTTCAAACAACAAGGCGGCCCCTTCAAAGGATTGTTCATAAGGAACGAAATTTAAAACTTCTAAGATCGCTCTTTCTGGAGTTGCGATGCGAACAGAAAAGGCTCCTTCCTTAAAATCAGTAAATCCCACGTCAGTCTTGGAAGAAAACAGACGAGAGAACACATACCGGGGTTTGACATCCCATTTGTGTTCTTCAAACCACGAAGGCAACTTCTCAGGATGTCGGCCAAAGAGATACACCTGTCTACCTTTACCCAAAGGCAAAAAATGCGCAAGCCCTCGAAGCTCAAGGGCCGTTTTACCCCCTATATAAATCGAGAGCTCCAGTTGTTGCTGAATGGCGTAAACTCCTCCGATCCAATCCACCTGATCGCCCACCCGAGCCACGGCACCTCGTCCCACAGAGGAGAGCCATCCTCCTTTCCGATATCTTTTCAGGAGTTCGTAGCTATACCCTTGCTTACGAAGCCAGGAAGAAGCATAGACAGCATTGGCGGGCCAATGCGTCAATATTTTGTTTATCTTATTCACTTTTAGGGTACTCATAGTACCCTAATTACAAATTATATAAACAAAAAACAATATTTTGTTTAACATACATATATATTAGGGTACTGTAAGTTCCCTAAATTATAATAGATATAAAGTAAATATTTCCGATAAAAGGTGATTCGCCAATCACCGATTGGCGAATCTAAAGGGCTTCATAAGGGGGTCTCGAGGGCTGCGCCGACACTTGGTCGACACTTCCCTTGAAAATGCCAGTTCCATTTCATAGTTCGATTTCACTCACTATGCCCCGAGCGAAAGTCGAAGGGCATGAGCGATAGATTCCTTTTCTATCGCTCAAAATACATGATTTTATGAGTAATAGAAAAGTCTGCTATTCCTCAGAAAAAAAGCGCCGTACCAGTTCTGGTACGGCGCTTTTTTTGCTTGGTTACTTGGGGGAAATACTATCGAGCTATCGATGCCGTGATTAAGTCGCCACTGACGATGATTTCGACGCGGCGATTTTTTTGGCGTCCTTGAGCGGTTGTATTGGATCCGATAGGCATGGTCTTTCCAAACCCTTGGGACGTGATGACAGTCCCCGGCACACCACTACTCACGAGATATTCACGAGCAGACTGGGCTCTTTTTTCCGATAAGACTTGATTGGTCGCGTCGCTACCAACGCTGTCAGTGTGTCCTTCAACGCTGAGCTTTAAGCCCGGGTGAGAAGTGACGATCCCGGCAATTTTAGCCAATTTTTCACGCACGGCCGGGAGCAACTCGGAGCTGCCCGTTTTGAAAAGCGCGTCGGACATGTTAACGATGAGTCCGCGAGCGGTGTCTTGCGTTTGAAGAATGGCGTTTAACTGTTGATGGAGCTGAGCGCGCAAAATGGCCTGGTCCCCCTCAACTTTTTGAGCTCTGCTATTGGCGGCATCGGCTTGGCTTTTGGATTTGTCAGCTGAGGCGCGGGCTGCTTTTGCTTCTGCTTGAGCATCCGTCGATAAGGCGGCGGCGCTGCTCGCTAGAGCCAGAGCGGCGGCACGTTCCGTATCGGATTGTCCCTTCGCTAGCTCGGCCTTGGCTTGTGCATCTTCAGCCTTTAACTGGCTGGCCGCCGCAGTGGCGGCTTGATTATTGGCGTCGCTGATTTGAGCGCTGGATTGTTTCCGTTCCGTATCCAAGCTTTCTTCGCTTTGACGCTTCACCGCAACCGAGCGGCTGTCTTCCGCCGCTTGAACGGCTTCCCGAGCAGTCATGGAACGCCCTTTTTTCCCGCCCTCTTTTGTTTCTGAGAGAGCTAGAAGTCTCTCGGCATTCTTATAACCTTCCTGAGCGTACGTGTCGGCGCCTGAGGCTTTGGCAATTTTGACGGCATTGCGCGCTTGATAAACATTGAAAGGCGTCTTCTTGTCCATCACTTGCGCTTGCATGTCCGTGGACGCGATATTCTTGGTGTATTGACCGCGGGGGAGTAATTCATATTTAGCATCAACCAATTCAATCTTCTCTTTGTTGCCGGCTTTGATGGCATTTTCAAGAATCACCACATTACTCGGTTGTGAAACAGCGAAATAAGGTTCCGCCGTCACGAGAAGTGTCAAAGTCTGGAGTGGAGTTTTTGATTTCAATTCACCTTTTCCATCCTTAATAATTAGTTCTCCTAGGTTCGTGGCCCGTCCATCAGGCGATATGGCCCAGAAAACATAGGTCAAATATTCAGCTCCGAATTGAGTCGCGGGGGTGACTTTTTCGAATTCGGCTTCAATTTGTGTCACGCCTGCCCGATTGGAGATCTCAGCAACGCCTTTGGCTGCGGGAAGAAGCACAGTGCCCTTGAACTCAATATCAACCGACCCTTTAAGGTTCCGGTAATTGATCGCTTTTGCCGGCGTTTGAACAACGGCAATCTGATAAAGCGGCGGAGTAACAGCCGGAGCCGCCATAAGGCGAGTCTGTCCCGTACCAACCGCGCTAAAAATGAACAACACGAATAACTTTTTCTTCATACCCATATCTC
>CAZJOE010000331.1:0-3029 GCA_964547555.1 uncultured Elusimicrobia bacterium
AATTGAAGCGCAACAGCCACAACCTCTTCGAATCTCCCCGTGTGCCAGAGGGCCCAGTAAAGGTCTCTATGAAAGCCTGTGTTTTTAGGCGATTGGGCCAACAATTGTTTGTACGAATTGACTGCTTCTTCATAATTTCCAGCCCTGTAATTGCGAATCGCTTTTGACCGAAGGGCTTCTATCGGGGCTCGTTTCATCATATCTTGAGCTTCTTCGTCGTTTTTTCGAATAGCAAGAATTTGAGAAGCGACATCCCGCACTTCGTCATAACGTTCCGTTTCCCACAAGGACCACATGAGGTCTCGCAGGACGGCCGTATTTTTTGGATCTTGCTCCACCAATTGACGGAACAATCGATTGGCTACATCAAATCGACCTGCACGATAATTAGCGGTTGCGGTGGCTCGTAGCGTGAGGGTCGGCGCTTTTTCAATAATACCGATCGCTTCAGAATCGTCTTTGCGAAGCCCTAAAACGACCGTGGCGATATTGGCCGATTCCTGAAAGCGCTCACTTTTCCAAAGAACCCACATAAGATCTCGTAGAAGATCAATATTTTTTGGGTCGTTTTTTAGAATTTCTTTATAGAGCTTGGCGGCTTCCTCATATCGGCCTTCGCGGTAACTGGCCACAGCTTGGACACGCAGGGGGCTGAGATCGGCTGGCTGAGCGAAAGCAACGGGAACGGATTGAAGGAGAAATAAAAAGGCCATAAGATTGAGAGAAGATCGCTTCTTCATTGAAGTTCACTCATGGTCAATTTAATGGATTCCGCATGCGCGGCACCGGCGATTTTGTCGTAGGCCGTTAATCTCACAATTCCTTCTTCGGATGAAAGTTTTGGAACATTCTTTGTGTGAGCGACGACAATCCCATTAACCGTCACCGCAAGATCGGCACCTTTTAAAACCACCTTGGCTGAAAAATTGGCCGGTTGGGCCAAGGAAGGAACAAACACCTCGAGCAGGGATCGGGATTCGTTGTGGGTTTTGACAGTGAGGCTGAGTTTTCCATTTAAAAAGCAGACACCGATGTTTTCTCCAGCCTCCTCATCGGACCTCATCAACAACCACAATTCTCCCGTCAACATTTTCACTTCTATATTGAACTGAGCGTCATAACGCCATTTCGTTCCCAGCCAGCTCAGATTGGCGGTCCGTGAATCGCTGGGGGCTTTAAAAGTGAAACTGGAATCTTGAGAAGATGCTTCGGGGAGGATAATGCCCCAGTTGTGCTCTTGGATTCTTTTTAATGTAAGGACCCCTTTGCCGTGCAACAGCTTTTCGGCTTCCAGGCGATCAACAATTTGTTGTCCGGTCCAATTCCAATTAATATGCAACCGATTCAAGGAATGAGTAGGAACTCCCCGATTCAACGCGCGGCGGCCCGCTCCACTCAGCCACGTTTCCTTTCCATTCCCTATCGTAAATGGTTTTGATCCCGACGGCTCCATCACCAAGGTGGACTCGTCTTCAAAATAGCCGACGTCCCACATCCCTGTTTTTTTCATGGCTTTCAAAATATGATTGCTCAAGTACCGTGTGTCGCTCCTCCGTTGCGCTTGCCGTGTGGTGATCCAAACCGCCGGAAATTTGTACTTGGCCAGCAAGGGAGCCATCACTTCAAATGTGATCCGATAACCGGGATCAAATAAGATGACCACCGTTTTATCAGGCAGGTCCTGACCTTGCTCCAACCGGTGACGGACATCCGATAACAACATGGGGTGATATCCTTTCGACGCCAAGGCTGTGAGCCATGATTCGGCCGTATCCGGGGCCAATAATCTACTGGAATAGACCGGCGAGAAATGGACCAAAAGATAGGTGTTGTTCTCAAAGGATGTGGCGGTGGGTGAGCGAGGCTCAAAGAGAGGAATCTGGGGCCGCACAAACATAATATAGATAAGACCCAACACGAACACACCAAAGGCGGCCAGCCAGGGCCAAGAGTAGGCTTGCGTGTTTTCCGAGTGCGCTGAGATCATCGGGTTCCCCAATGATTTTTATTGAGCGTGGCGATCGCGTAATAATTTTGGAAGGAAAGAAAAAAGATATACACCCCCGCAAAAACAATCCCGTAATACCAGTACTTCGACTGCGTATAAAACAAACAGATCATGGCTTGAAAAAGATAAACAAGAAGGATCCCCAATATGTAGGGAATGGGGTTAATCGACATGAAAAGGGGAAGGTAGAGGATGGCTCGCAAGGCCACGAGCGGCGAGACCAATGTGATAACAACTCCCACATAATAAGACAGGGCCGCAAGGGGATGCTTTTTGTACATAATTCTGACCGCGACAGTGGTCTCGCGAGACCACGATTTCTTCCAGCGCAGTTGCTGACGAAAAAACTGCCGCAACGTTCTGGGCACATACGTCACACAATGGGCGCCCAAGTGGTAGATGACTTGATATTTTCTCAAGACAAAATTCGTGAGACTGCGATCATCGCCGAATGTAGCAGCCGTTCCCCAAAATGTTTGATTCAACCATGCCGGCAGAATCTCCATCACCGCGGACCTCCGGTAAGCGGAAAAAGCGCCGGGGCAACAGGTGACCGCCCCAAAAATGCTTTCGGCCGCTTTCATGACACGGTGCGAAAAATAATATCGGACCGCTTCCATTTTTGAAATAAAATTGTCCGGTTCGATCGCCGCCAAAACATGGCCCGACACGGCACCGATACGGGCATCAGCAAACGGCTGCACGATTTTGTAAAGGCTGTTGGGCGCAATATAGCTATCTGAATCGACGTAAACCAAAACTTCACCGCGGGCTTTTTCCGCTCCGATGGCCATTCCGTGACGCTTGCCTTTGTTCGTTTCAAACCGGATGGCCTTAAATTGCGGATACGTTTCTTGAAGTTCCACCATCTTTTCCCACGTCCGGTCCGTTGATCCGTCATCCACCGCACAAATCTCAATCAGATCGGGTGGATAATTGGATTGAATGCAGTGTTCCACCGTCTTAACGATATGTTCCTCTTCATTTTTCGCAGCGATGATAATGGAAACCGTGGGGTAGT
>CAZJOE010000332.1:0-3025 GCA_964547555.1 uncultured Elusimicrobia bacterium
AATTGTTTTTGAGTTATCTCATCCAGCTTCTTTTGTTCCGCCGAAATCGCTTTGGAAAGTTCTTCCGCCGAGTTGGACTTCTCAAAAGATTCATGGGCTTTTGACAATTGATTTTTCATGCTCTGAGCCGCTTGCAAAAAACTTTGGGCAAGGGCCATGGCTTTCGCGGTATCGCCATTGGCAAGCGCTTCCTTGATTTGGGAAAGCAAGTCCTTGGGTTTATTTAAGTCCATGTCTTTTAACGCTTGTTGGTTCACAAAATCTTCAGGAAGATCTTCCGGATGAGACTTCACCATCTCCGCGATGTCTTGGAGGATTTTCTCCGCTTGGGCCAAAATATCATTGACCGCTTTGTTGGCTTTGGGATCTGCTTTCAATTGATTTAAGAGATCTTCACCCAACTTCTCCAAATCTTTTCCCGATTCCAGCATGTCTTTCGCGTTTTGGGTCCGCGTCAGCTCTTCAGAAAGAGCGGTCATCCGTTCCAATTCCGCGGCCATTTCATCTAACTTCTGAGACGCTTGAGCTTTATCGTTTGATTGCATGGCATTTTGAGTGGCCCGCATATCCCCTTGATTCAGGGCTTCAAGGTTGTCCGCCATGGCCTTGTGCTCCAACCAGACGCCGTAATCGGACAAAGGATCATTTTCCATGCGGTCCGATATTTTTTTCAAAAGCTCTTCTAAATTTTTGGAGGATTGCGCTAACTCTGCTTGGGCGGGAAGCAACTTCGAAATGGACTCGGGCTCTTTGTCGACTTTGGACTTAAGCGTGTTCACTTTGGCCAGCGTTTCAACCGCCTTGTCCCGCCATTCATCCAGCGCTTTCTCCAAAGCGGCATGGGTTTTCTCAAAGCTTTCAATTTCAAGCGTGTGCCAATCGGTTTCGTCCCGACCAGGACCTGTCACGGAGTTACCGTCGAGCGCTTGCAGCCTGTAGCGAATTATTTCTCCCGGCTGGAAATTTTCTAAGGCCAAATTCCATTCATAAGTTGCCAATAAGTTTTTATCTCTGGATCGAGACAGAGGAATGCGCGCACGAACAGCTTCACTCCCTCGACCTTCCCAAACCAAATAAATTTCCTGGATCCCAAAATCATCGGAAGCTTCATAGGTTAGAGGCAGCTTCTCTTTGTCTCCGACAATAAGGTCTTGATCCGGAGACAAGAGGGTGATTCGAGGCGACTGATCCTCCGTTAAGTGGAGCGGATAACGGGCCGGAAGCTCTCGCCATTCGCCAGCGAGAGTTTTAACGGAAAATCCGTAGGCTTCATCTTTCTCCATAGAGAAACCAACCAATAAAACGGAATCCCCTTTTTTTTCGCCGTGTTTTTCCCTTCCTTCAGAAAAAACAATTTTCGCCTCACCAACCGGCTCGCTTAGTTCGGCTTCAATCTCAATGCGGCTTCCAGGCAAAGCTTTAATTTCAGGTTCCGTTTGAGTGAGCTGAGATTCAGCCGTGTACTCAGGCGGAGTCACACGAATTGAAAATCTTTTCACTTCGATCGGCCGACGCGGGGTCACCGTGTATTTTCTGCTCCACTCATTCTTCCAAACCACGCGGTAGGACATTTCTTCAACGATGTTTTCCAAGCGATACCGCCGGATGGACCCCGCGTCGTCTCGAGCAGGAATGGAATTCCACATATCGCCGGTTTTTACCATGAGATCCGGCTTATTGACGGAAGGGATCGCCAATGAAACTTCGATATCAACCGAAGTTCCCCAATCAACCGTCACATCTCCCGGAGACACAGAGATTGATTTTCTGAAGGACTCGGATCCAAAAGGGAACAGGAGCGACGAACCAAACGGAAATTGGGCAGGGAAAAATGCCCAGAGAGAGCTGCAGACCGTCACCAAAAGAAATCCGGTCAGGAAATGCCGCTTCCAAGGATAAGGCGGGAAACACCAAAATAGGGAAACACCTTTGAGCTTATCTGAGACATTCTCAAGATACAGATCTTTTAATTGAGCGGATATTTCCGATTCTTCCTTTTGTCCAATAAAATCCTGCGCCAATCGAAGTTCATCAAATCGAAACGAATCATTCCTTAATTTTTCTTTTGCTCTCTCGGATAAATTCCGCGAGCGCGTCTTGAGCGAAAAGAGATGAAGAGGCCAGAATCCTCCTATGAAAATAAGGAGCGCCCCAAGAATAA
This sequence comes from uncultured Elusimicrobia bacterium, assembly GCA_964547555.1. Classification (GTDB taxonomy): domain Bacteria; phylum Elusimicrobiota; class Elusimicrobia; order F11; family F11; genus CAZJOE01. The sequence continues at coordinate 2,162 of CAZJOE010000332.1, forward strand.
TTCCGGACCAAAGACTTTTTTTGGAAACAGGAGACAAACCAAATATCTGATCCACCACGCCCAACAAAAGAAGCGCCAACAGCAAAAATGGCAGCGCCCGAAGAAGTCCTCGAACAGCGGCCATTCCAAAGGTCACCCTCTTAGAACGGGACAAGAATTTCTGGATCTCTTCTTTACTGGTTTGCACGGGGCCTCAAATAAGACTGAATTCTTTCCAGCGCTTCTGGTTTATCTGAAAAATCATAGACAAAAATACTGCCCGCCGACACCTTCCACGGCGTGTATTCCTTGAGCCAGTCGAAAAGAGTCTTTTCCTGAAAATAAGTCGATTGCAGATTGGTAATTGAAATGGCGAATTTTGTGGGCTGTAACGATCCATCCAAGGCATCGTCGTGACGTCCCGCCAACGTATCAGATCCAATGCTGATATATTTGATTCCATAGAAATGAGGATCGGCGACACCGAAATAAGACAAATAGATTCCTTTTTCCAAGTCTGATGGGTCCAAATCTTCTCGCAATTCTTTCAGCCCTTGTCCCCAATCCACATTTGAATCCGTAAAATATTTATAGCCATTCTTTGAACCCCCGACGAATTCATTAAAGTATCCCAAGAAATTGGGACGAGAAAGGAATGCGGTCACCGCCATCCACATCACCAGCAGAGGAATGACAATCTTCCGCCCTAAGCCAGGAAGCGCCGAGAGGCCGATTCCGGAAATTAAAAATACGAAAGGATAAACCGGCAGGATATGACGGTGGCCGATCTGAACTTTTGAAAAGCAAGCACTGGCGAAGTAAACAAGAGGCGGAATCCATATAAGCGATGGCAGAGAGACTTTTTTACGAATGATCAAAATCAAC
>CAZJOE010000333.1:0-3006 GCA_964547555.1 uncultured Elusimicrobia bacterium
GGCAAGCCGGAGATCGCGGCCCACATTTTTGCAGCACGGCTGGAGCATTCCGTCGACATTGAAATACAGCCCTTGATGAAAGGAATGGCAAACACCGGGAATTGTGGTGAGGTGTTCATTCCGGAAGTTCATATTCATCGGGTTGAGAAGCACATTGTCCCGGTCTATTCCCATCCGACCCACAAATGCGAGCATGTCGTCGATGGATTTTTTGTTTTCTTCATTGATCAGAAACTGCGGATAAACATTGCAACTGCCGTTGACGAGGATGCGAAGATTTCGTTCCATAACATCAAAGCGCCCGCCAACGCGGTAGGCTTGATAGGATTCCTCGTCATATCCGTCCAGGGAACCGATGATATTTAATCCGTCACACGCCGCCAACCTTTCAGCGACAGCCTGAGAATAATTCAAGTTTGTGGAAATCCAGACCGACTTCCCTTTCAACCGCTCCAGGTATTTGAAAAAATGTTTATTAATCAACGGCTCACCCCACATGCCGAGAACGTAGGTGGGGGACAAAGAATCGGTCAGTTCAAAAATTTTATCGAAGTCTTCATCAGCCATGAATTTTCTATCGCGATCCAGCGTGTAGTCATTCAAAGCGACCGGGCAGAGCGGGCAGGAGAGGTTACAGGTTGAAATGAGTTCAATCGTTGTGACGTAGTGATGGCTTGCAGGAACAAGTCCGCTTTTCATGTAAATGTAGTACAGGAGAGAGAATTTTTCCTGAGCGCGAGCTAATTTCGAATTCAACATAGTGGCCTCCTTGATCGAATTTGGCAGAACACGATTATACAGCATTCTTTCCTTGTTCGCAATCTCCGGACTGTCAACGGAGCGCATTCAGGCGCTTTTTGAAAGAAAAAACCGTCTTTTGTTTCGTTGAAAAATCATAAGAAGCTGTTATATTGCCCCGATGTCAATATCGATGAAGCAAACGCTAAAAAAAGCGCTTTTGGGCAAAAGCGACTCCCTGCGCTGGTCTCTCTACGTTCAACATAAAATCGGCGTCACCGAAAGTCAATTTCGCGTCAAGGATCAGACCTACCATTTTTTGTCGGCGCCGATCTGGTATTCCGGCTCGGCTATATCTAGCGATGGACGATATGAAGCCCCGTTCATGGAATTGATGGTGGATGAGGTGACCTCATCTCCCGACGCTTGCTTCTTTGATATCGGCGGCAACGTCGGGGCCGACACTTTGGTTGTCGCTGATTGTGTCCAGCGGTGCGGAGGCGCGGCATCCTATCATGTCTTCGAACCGGATCCGATTCCGCTCTATTTTTTGAAGAAGAACCTGAAGAACATCGATTACCGGCTTACTGAAAAATATGTGGGAAACTCGGATACGGAAAACGAGATCACAATCGACCATTATTGCGAAGAAAATCGGGTGGTCCCAACTCACATAAAGATCGATATCGAGGGTCACGAGATCAATTGTCTCAAGGGAATGATAACGACGCTGGGGCGCCATAAGCCGGTTCTTTTTATTGAGTTTCACGAGAAAGCGATTATTGAGAATCTTAAGTTTCCACCCCAGGAGATCGATCGATTTTTCGAAGCTCTTGTGCACGCGGGATACAGCCTGAAATTCAATGGCCATCACGCGGGGCTGCGCAACAGTCCGGACAACACATACGATTATCAATGGCTCGACAGCAAGCCAAATTCAGAACATTACGCCATTTTCGCAAAAAAGAAGTGACCCGCGCAATATCGCTGAACCGTTAAATCCATGAAAAACGGCCCCTCTTTCGGCAGAGAAATATTCTCCTTCGGCATCGTTCATTTCCTCCTTAAAGTTCGGCCCCTGATCATGATTCCTATTCTTTCGAGGCTGATCGGCCCCGAGGGATATGGGATCCTTGCATTCATGACCGCTTTCACGTTTGTCATTCACAGATTCATCGATTTTGGGACGAGCACCTCGCTGACCGTGTACATCACCGCTCTTCCCGACCGAAATAAACAATCGAGAGAGTTCTGGATGATTTTCCAACTCGTCTTCGCCTGCGCGCTTTTTTTGTTTCCCCTCTTCTTTGTGTTCCGGGAAGGCATCATGAACTTGTATTTTCCGACAGGATTCGAGATCACTCACTATCACATCGGGATCTTTTTTATTCTTACGGGAACGGCAAACGGCCTTCTTTATGCGCAGATCAGCAACAACCGACGAGGCGGACCGTTTTCAAAAATCGTGGCGTGGATCAGTCTTGCCGAACTTGTGATGACTATTCTCTTCTCGTTTCTTTTTCACGTGACCGGTCTGCTTGCCGCAATCGCGCTGGCCCAGACGATTCAGGCGATCGCATCAATTCGATTGATCCTCAAAGACAATGCGTTTGTTCCGCTCAGTACAAGTGCGGGGCATGACTTAAAAAAATATTATATTTACGGCGGAGCCATTTTCATGGGGAGCCTGGGAACTCTTGCAATCGATACGGCGGGACGTTTTTTGGTCGGAAGAATGCTGGGGATCGTTGAGCTTGGCGTCTACCAGATGGCTTACGGCATCTGCCGGGCGGCCGCCGAAATCTCTTCGCCTCTTTTCGCCTCGCTTATGCCTATTATCGTTTCCTCCATCGCCCAACACGATCGCGATAAAGCTCGGTTTTACCTGGAAAAATCCTATCGCGCGTTGATTCTGCTCTATATTCCGATCATCGTTTTTCTGTCATTTCATGCATCGGCCATTCTCGGGCTTCTTTCCACAAAAGAATTTTCAGGCGGCGCGCAAACCTTCCCCTGGATCGTTACAGGCACCGCATTTCTCATGACTTCGACGATCTATTCATATCTTTTGCACGCCCATCAAAAAGTTCGTTACGTCGTTTATCCCCTCATATTGGGAGCGATCATCAACCTTGTTGCGAACGTCGTGCTGATTCCAAAATTCGGCATGGTCGGCGCAGCCGTGGCTCTGTTTGTGGCCTATCTGATTTCCTTTCTCATCATGGCGTTCCATGCTGAGCACGTTCTGCCGCTCCGGCCCGGAAAAAT
>CAZJOE010000334.1:0-3000 GCA_964547555.1 uncultured Elusimicrobia bacterium
GCGCCGCAAAATATATTGAGAGCGTGGAAATCTGGACGCATCGTCCCCGCAAGTTTTCAAGTTTGCAAGACGGGATGAAACATTCTTTGGCCTTGGCCAAAAGCATGGTAAAGAATTTGGGTGTCGATATGGCCGCGTGGGCTTTTTTAGAAGGAGAGCGCCGCTATTGGCAAAGTCGCAACCGGGCCGCTCAAATCCAAAAGGCGCGGCAAGATAGATTGGGCCTCGGATGGGCCAATCACGATCACCACACGTTCCGCTCCAGTCGTCCCGCTTTTCCCGGCCTCATTCAGATTCTTCAAACCTTCGGATTTAAAAAACGAGAACGCTATTACGCCGGCGCAGAGGCCGGATGGGGCGCGCAAATTATGGAACAACCCAACGCGCGCCTCATTATTTTTGCCGATGTGGATTTAAAACTTGAAGACGCATCCGTGGATTTCACGCGGGTAAAGTTACCGGAGTTGGATAAGCCCGGAACCGTCGGCCTGTGGTGCGCGCTCCACGGAGAATCTATGTTGGACGCCGGCCTGCACCACTTGGAAGCGAAATTTAATTTTGAAGGACTGCGCGATCAACTGAAAGACAGCGGCGTTAACTTCATGAAACCTTTTAGCGACTTTCCCCATCTTCGCCAAGCTTTCAGTGAAGGCGAGTGGTGGCCGGTTTCTCTCGAGAGATTGGACGCGTTACTCAAATTAAATCGACTTTCTCAAGAAGGGTACGATCGAATCAAAAACAGTGGAGCGGTGGGATCCCATATGGAAAACCTTCAACGTCGGGATGGATTTAAAGGATTTAATCAACGCGGCGTCAGCCGCATCATCCGCGAAGTAAATCCCGAAACACAGGCCCTCAGTGGTCCGAGGCACGCGTCATGAGCAAGAACGGATCGATCGCCGTTGTCGGAAGCGGAAAAATCGGCGAGTTGATCGTTTCCCTTTTGTCGCGCCATCACAAGGTTTCGGTTTACGACCTCAATTTAAAACGCGCTAAAGAATGTGCCGGCAAACAAGCCAAAGGCTTTAAGGTGAACGCTCAAAACCAAAAAGAATTAGAAAAAGTTTTTAAAGACAAGACGCTCGTCATCAACAGTTGCCCTTATTTTTTGAACGGCCCCATCGCCCGGGCCGCCGCCAAAGTGAACGCGAGTTATATCGATCTTTCAGAAGATGTGAAGACGGGCGATGAAATCGAAAAATTGGGAAAGCGCGTCGACAGTTATTTCGTGCCGCGCTGCGGCATCGCGCCCGGATTTATCCAAATCATCGCGAGCCATCTCATCAAACAATATGAACATGCCGACAATGTTTCTCTTCGCGTCGGCGCTTTGCCGGTGAACCCGACCAATGCGCTTAAATACAACCTTACCTGGAGCACCGACGGACTTATTAATGAATACGGCAATCCTTCCGAGGCCTTAATCAATGGAGAAGTGAAAATGCTGGAGCCCTTGGAAGGCTATGAGAGACTGGTCGTTGATGGCGTCGAATACGAAGCTTTTAACACTTCCGGCGGATTGGGCACGCTGGCTCACTCCATGAAGAAAAAGGTCAAAAACCTGACCTATAAAACCATGCGCTACATTGGACATCGTGATTTGATGAAGTTTCTTCTGTTCGACTTAAAGCTCAATGAGTATCGGAAAATTCTCAAAGAAGTCTTGGAATCCGCCGTTCCGACCACCAACCAGGACCAAGTGGTCGTGCTCTGCATGGTCGAGGGCATGAAAAACGGCCTCTTCACCCAACAGACCTATGCGAAAACGATACGCCATGGCGATATATTGGGCCGTCATTGGTCGGCCATCCAAATCGTCACCGCTTCCAGCGCCGCTTCGGTGGCCGAATTAATCATGAAACACAAGCTGCCCCACAAAGGATTTGTGCGGCAAGAAGAGATCGATTTTGTTGATTTCTGCTCCACTTCCTTCGGGAAAATGTTCTCCAAGTAATCTTTTAAAAAGCTACACTCCGCCATCAAGTACTGTTGACCACCTCCAACCTGGTCTCCATTCCAACCAACGCAGTCAGTTCCACTAATAGTTGTCTAAGGATAAAACACGGTGAAACCTGTTTCGTTATTTCGTCTTACCTCCTTGCTTGCCATTGGGGCCTTGGCCTACAGTCAGGCCCTCGCCAGTGGGGCCGGCAACTCTCCCGGATTAATTCTTTTTGATCCTGGCAGCGCCCGGGCGGCCGCCGTGGGAGAAGCTTTCTCCGCTGTGCCGGATGATATTTCCGCTTTCGCTTACAATCCGGCTTCGTTGCGAACCCTTACCTCCAGCCAATTGTCTGTCATGTATCAACGTGGAATCACCGATGATTCTCGGGGACGTTTTCTTATGGGAAAACCCATCGACTGCGGCGGCATCGGCATGAACATCAATTATTATGACGGCGGCGGTGTCGACGTCAACGATGGCCTCACCAAAAGAAGCGCCGATGCCAAAAAAGATTTTGTTTTCACCCTGGGAGCCGCTCGCTCCATCGGCAACGTCGCGGTGGGAATCGCCGGTAAATACATTTCTTCGGAAATTATTGAGCAAGAAAATGCGGCCGCCTGGGCCGCTGATTTCGGCGCGCAAGTTTCTCTTCATCCGCGCTGGACCTTGGGAGCCGCGCTTCAAAATGTCGGGACCAATTTAAAGTACGTCAACAAGCGAGAAAGGCTTCCCCGCATCGGGCGCCTGGGCGCAACGTGGCAGGCCCTTCAGGGCCCGCTCCCCCTACTTATCTTGGCGGAAGTTCCTTTTTTCTTTAATGAAGAAGAAATCCGGCCCGCCGCCGGAGCTGAAACGCAAGTCGGCCCTATGGCTTTCCGTGTCGGATACAAATCCAGAAATGAACTCGCGAACTTTAGTTTCGGCGCCGGCTTCGCCATCCGACAATTTTCCATCGACTATTCTTACGGCCTTGTGTCGGAAATCAACGATGAACACAATGTGAGCTTCAACGTCAAATTCGGGAAAGGATCATGACATACATTAAATATTTTCTC
>CAZJOE010000335.1:0-2999 GCA_964547555.1 uncultured Elusimicrobia bacterium
CTTGCGCTTGTCCGCAGGCTTCAAATTTTTTTGATTCGTAGGAATAAATAATCGAATCTCCTTTGATGGTCCGGTGGCCGCCCTCCAACGCTTGTTTTACTCTCGGCTGCTCTTTGCCGGACAAACGAATACTTTTTGACTGATTGTCCAAATCCGCCTGGTCCGACCAAAACTCATAAGGCATTCCCGATTCCGCGTCGGGAGACTTTCCATACACCTGGCCGCGGGCCGTTCCGGTGGCGACATTTTCAGAGAAATCAAAACGGTTGGCGTACATGTCCAACGTTCGGGAAACCGTTGAACTCACCACTTGATTGTAGATCACGTGCGATTTTTTTTTGGGGCGCGCCAAAACATATCCCTCGCCTGATTGCGCGTTAAAAAAGGCCTCGTCTCCGAAGGCCTTCATTTTTTCTCCCCCCGGCAAGGAGCGAAGGAGTTCAACTTGGCCTTTGGCGTTCACTTTGTCTTTGTGTTTGGAAGTTTGCATCCAATCGGCCTTAATGATGTCCGTGCCGCGCTCCAATTTCACTTTACCTTTGAACAAGACCGATTCGCCTTGATCCAGCACTTCCATGCTGTTCCCCGTGATGGTGGTTTCCGCCGCCCCGACCAACAGGGGAAGACAAAACAGAAGAATAAAGGACTTTATAAATTTCATTTCTTTTTCGACGCGGCCTTTTCCTTAATGGTCAATGTCTGCTTAAAAATTTTGATGCTCGATAAATCCGACGTGGCCTCAAGACCGACGCCTTTGGTGACCGAATCCTCTCGCACTATTTTAACCGGCGCTGTCGAAAAAATAATTTCTCTCGATTTATCAAACCACAACCAATCGGTCGTTAATTTAGATCCATCCGTGGACACCGCCACCACATCTCCGGTCAAAAGCATATCTCCGGGATTCAAATTTCCAAATTGATAGGGGGACTCAGAAAGAAGCATTCCGGTTGAAGTCCCAACATACGGAACCGACACCGTGGCCGAAGACAACGCCGTGGACGTGGACACCTTTAAACGCGATTGCGATCGGTTGTCAAAACGGATGATCCCTTCGTTGGCGGCCAAATCGGTGGACTTTTTTCCGTTTTGAAAAAATGAAATCTTGATGTTTTCGGCGTGCATCTGGTTCTTGGCGGTGGTCCCATCCGCCGTGGGCGCGGTCATTTCCCATTCGAGCCCCAAAGGTCCGTAAGATTGGACTTTCAACTGGTCCATGACCAGTTCAGGCCGCTGAACAACAACCAGCCCCGGTTCTCCTTCGGCTTTCGGGGTTTTCTTCTTACACCCGCCGCCGACGGCCAGAAATCCAATCAAGATAAGAAGGAGTCGACGATCAAATCCCATTTTTTTTGAGCTTTCAAAATAAATTCAATGACATCCCGCACCGCGCCTTTGCCGCCGCCCAACGGAGAAACATAATGAACGTTTTTTTTCACGTCCGGCGTCGCATCCGCAGGACAGGAAGAAAACCCGACGGCGCGGAGCACGGGCAAATCAATTAAATCGTCTCCGATATACCCAACTTCCGGTAAGGTGATCCCCGTTTCTCCAAGAATTTTCTTTAAGTCCGCGAGTTTGTCCGTGCTGCCTTGGATCAAGTGAGGCACCCCCAGATCTTTCGCCGACCAGGCGACATTTTTACTCGAACGACCGGTGATCCAGGCGGGCACCAGCCCCGGCTTCACGTCCCGGATCACGGCCAGGACCAAGCGGTCTTTGGCATTCCACATTTTCACTTCTTCCCCAGATTCAAGAACGATAATTTCGCCGCCCGTCAAAACACCGTCCACGTCCATGGCCAACAAGCGAATCTTTTTTGCGCGGTTAAGAAGGGAAGACTTAAGAGGAGAGGCGGGCATTATTGCTTGAGCCAGGGAGTGATGTCTTTGGGTACTTCTCGCATCCGGTAAGGTTCAGGAATTCGACTCAGGAACTGTGAAATACCAAAGTAAGCGACAACCAAAATGGCGTAAATGATTCCCAACACTTTAAAATGCCATCGCCAGGTGGGTTGCCAAAGCAATTCATGACTGAGGCTCACTCCGCATTTCTTGCAGGCTTTGGCGCCCTCTTTATTTTCAGTCTGGCAAACGATGCATTTCATAAATCCTCCGGTATGTCATCCCCGCTTCTATTTAACCACTTCATCGATCTCTTTAAGTAATTTTAATTGCTCGGGAAGGTCTTTGAGACGCGCGGAATTGGGTCCGTCTGACAACGCTTTTTCGGGATGGGGATGGACTTCCATGAAAATTCCAGCCATTCCCAGGGCCGCCGCCGCTCGGGCCAAAGGCCAAACAAATTCTCTCTGTCCCCCACTCGCGGTGCCCTTCCCCCCCGGTAACTGGACCGAATGAGTGGCGTCATAAACAACGGGATAACCGAAGGACTTCATGATCTCAAGCCCGCGCATATCCACCACCAAGTTGTTGTAACCGAATGTGGTGCCTCTTTCGGTTAAAAGAATTGATTTTTTACCGGTTGATTCAATCTTATGAATGGCATTCTTCATTTCCCACGGAGAAAGGAATTGCCCTTTCTTCACGTTGACAATAGCGTTGGTGCGACCCGCGGCCAAAAGCAAATCCGTTTGGCGGCAGAGGAAGGCGGGAATTTGGATCACGTCCACCACGAAGGCGGCCTGCGTCGCCTCTTCAGGCGAATGGACGTCGGTGAGGACCGGAATCTTCAATTCGTTTTTAATACGGGCGAGAATTCTTAAGCCTTGATCCAAGCCCGGGCCGCGAAATGATTTAACGGAAGATCGGTTGGCCTTGTCATAAGACGATTTAAAAATGAAAGGGATTTTTAAGCGCGAGGTGATTTGCTTAAGCCGTTTGGCCTCTTCGAAAACAAATTCTTCGGACTCAATGACGCAGGGACCTGCAATCAAAACAAAGGGATTCTTGTTATTAAAAACAATCTGGTTTAACTTAACGCTTTTCAAAGAACCCCCATGCTCTTTTTAATGGCGGCGGCGACAAATCCTTGGAAGA
>CAZJOE010000336.1:0-2997 GCA_964547555.1 uncultured Elusimicrobia bacterium
GCGGCATTGGATGGATGAACTATTCCATTTCGAACACCGCTGAATACGGCGAATACTCCCGCGGTCCTCGCATCGTGACGGAAGACACCAAGAAAGAGATGAAGAAAATTCTCGGTGAAATCCAGAGCGGCGCATTCGCGCGCGAATATCTTTTGGAAAACAAAGTCGGCAAACCGGTCTTCAATTCCTATCGAAAGGCCACAGCAGATCACTCCATCGAAAAAGTGGGCGAGGCGCTGCGCGGCATGATGCCTTGGCTCAAGAAAAAAGAATAAAGAGGCACCCTTGATCCGCATTCCCATCGCTGCCGACGGGTGGCGATTCATTCTTCCGTTGCTTGTGGTGGGACTGGGCCTGGTTTGGGTCCGGCAGAACTGGTCTGTCTCCTTGGCCGGGATTCTTTTTCTCGCCGCCGCCTTCTGCGCTTTTTTCTTCCGTGATTTTAACCGGGTGACGCCGAAAGACCCCGCCGCTGTTTATAGTCCCGGAGACGGTAAAATTCTGGAAGTGTCTCACTTTCCCGACGGCAAACTTCTTATTCGTATTTTCCTTTCCGTTTTGGATGGTCACGTTCAGCGCGTTCCCGTGGAGGGTCGCATTGAAAAGATCGTCTATAAGAAAGGGACCTTCCTCGACGCGAGAGATCCTCAAGCGCACGTTCAAAATGAACAAAACACCATCACCTTGTCGACGCCGCGCGGATCTGTAGAAGTTTCTCAGATCGCAGGTCTCATCGCCCGACGTATTGTTTGTTGGGTCAAAGAGGGAGATTTGTTGTCGCAAGGTGAACGTTACGGCTTGATTCGATTTGGATCCCAAGTGGACGTCATCCTTCCTGCCGGTACGGAGCCTTCTGTCGCCGTCGGCGAAAAAGTTTGGGGCGGTCTCACCGTTTTGGCCAAATGGAAAACGTCATGAACATTCGCGCGAGGAGCATGGTTCCGAATATGTTTACTGTGATGAACATGGCGCTGGGATTTTTCGCCATTCTGGCGGCTTTGGAAGGACGATGGGTGGCAGCCCCGACCGCCATTTTTATCGCTCACGTGATGGATATTTTGGATGGTCGTCTGGCGCGTTGGCTCAAAGTAACCAGTCCTTTCGGCGGCGAATTCGACTCTTTCGCGGATTGGATGTCTTTTGGTATCGCTCCGGCCCTCATGGTTTATTTCTTGGCCCTCAAAGATTATGGACGCCTTGGTTTCCTTCTCACTTTCTTTTTTATTTTTGCCGGCGCATTTCGTCTGGCGCGTTTCAATTTGAAATCAGCGGAAGGCGATGGCGGTCCCAGCCTCATGTTCAGCGGTCTTCCCATCCCTGTCGCCGGGGGATTTATCGCGGTGTTGGTCCTCTTGTTCGGTCTTTATCAAACGGAACATCAGGGCCGGACCATGTCCCTTATTTATCGTCAGGTCCCCGTTCTTCGTTCGGCGATTCCCGTTATCGTTTTCGGTCTGGCGCTTTTGATGATGTCGAAAGTTCCGTTCACCACTTTTAAGCGGACCCATTTTTTCAGGCCCCAATCGACCGTCATGCTCATGGTGATGTTGTTCGTCTGTTTCATGATTTACGCTTATCCGCAGAACACTATTTTTATTCTCTATACCGGCTATATTGTTTGGGGACTTGTCAGTATGGTGGTCCGAGCTTATCGTCTTCGGAAAAAAGACTCGATTGAAAAACCCGTATGAAAAACCAAGATAAAAAGAACAAACTAATTATTTTCGACACCACGCTAAGAGACGGCGAACAATCGCCGGGTTGCAGCTTAAACATTGAAGAGAAGCTCGAAGTGGCCCACCAATTGGCGCGGCTGGGTGTGGACGTGATCGAAGCAGGATTTCCTATCACGAGTCCGGGAGATTTTGAAGCCGTCAGTCGCATCGCCAAATTGGTGAAAGGTCCTCAAATTTGCGGCTTGGCCCGATTGGTTAAAGCCGATATTGATGCCGCGTGGGGGGCCGTCAAGGCTTCCAAGAATCCGCGCATCCATGTTTTTATCGCGACCAGCGACATTCACTTGGAGAAAAAACTCCGAATGTCCCGCCAACAAGTGTTGGACCGCATCAAAGAAATGGTCGGTTACGCGCACAAACTTTGCGGCAACATCGAATTTTCAGCCGAAGATTCGGTCCGGTCCGATTTTAGTTTTTTGGCGAAAGCGGTTCAGACCGCGATTGAAGCGGGCGCCAAAACCATTAATATTCCGGATACGGTTGGTTACGGCATCCCGCAAGAATTCGGCGGCATGATGAAAGGGTTACTAGAAGAAGTGCCGTCCGCCGACAAAGTTATTTTTTCCGTTCATTGCCACAATGATTTGGGGCTGGCGGTTTCAAATTCCTTGGCGGCCGTTACCAATGGCGCGCGCCAAGTTGAATGTACGATCAATGGAATCGGCGAAAGGGCCGGCAATGCCTCCTTAGAAGAAATCGTGATGACGCTCGCCACCCGCCCGGATTATTTCAATGTGACGACCGGCGTCAACACCAAAGAAATTTTTAAAACCAGTCGCTTGGTTTCGCGCTTGACGGGAATGCAAGTCCAACCGAACAAAGCCATCGTCGGGGCCAACGCCTTTTCTCATGAGTCCGGAATCCATCAAGACGGCGTGATGAAGCACCGATTGACCTATGAAATCATGACGCCTGAGTCGGTGGGAGTTCCCTCCTCGCAATTAATTTTAGGAAAACATTCCGGACGGCACGCGCTGGCCAAGAGGATGAAAGATCTTGGTTATGATCTGGAGGGAAAAAAACTGATGGAGGTTTTCGATAAATTTAAAATTCTCTCCGACAAGAAAAAATACGTTTTTGATGAAGACTTGCTGACCCTCGTCGAAGAAGAAATGGACGAAGCCGTGGAGACCTATAAGTTGGAACATCTCCAAACCAATTCCGGGACCGACATCGTGCCGACGGCCACCGTGCGCCTGTCGTATAAAGGACAAAATCTTCAGGAATCAGCCAATGGCGACGGGCCGGTGGACGCTGTTTA
>CAZJOE010000337.1:0-2983 GCA_964547555.1 uncultured Elusimicrobia bacterium
AATCCATTAATGTCCAACCGGTTCACTGAGAGAACGCAGCGAGTTATCTTAATCGCGCAAGAAGAAGCCAAAAGACTCAACCATGATTATGTCGGTACCGAACATCTTTTGCTGGGGCTCATTGCTCTGGGCGAAGGGGTAGCGGCTCAAGTCCTGGCGAATTTGGGCGTTGATCTTCGCCGAGTCAGAAATGAAATTGAAAAAATCGTGGGAACGGGAGACAATGTCATGCTCCTGGGTGAAATCCCTTTTACACCCCGCGCTAAAAAAGTTTTAGAGCTTGCCGTCGAAGAGGCCCAGAACATGGGGCATAATTATGTCGGCACTGAACATCTGTTGCTCGGCCTCATTCGCGAAGAAGAAGGCGTGGCCGCGCGCGTCCTTGAGAATTTGGGTGTTCGTCTGGATGTGGTCCGTGAAGAAGTTATCTCTCTCTTGGGAGAAGGGCAGCCTCACGCCGCGCAACAGACCCAAGCCGCTCCAAAATCCAAATCCAAAACGCCGACCTTGGACGAATTCGGCCGTGATCTCACGATTCTGGCCAAAGACAAGAAATCCGATCCCGTCATCGGTCGTGAACATGAGATTGACCGGTTAATTCAAATCCTGGCCCGACGCACCAAAAACAATCCTGTTTTGATCGGCGATCCGGGCGTCGGGAAAACAGCCATCGTAGAAGGTTTGGCCCAAAAAATTGCTTCCGGCGATATCCCTGAAATTCTGCAGGGAAAACGCGTGATGACGCTCGACTTGGCCGCCGTTGTGGCGGGAACCAAGTATCGTGGTGAATTTGAGCAACGGCTCAAAAACATCATGGAAGAGATTCGCCGCGCCAAACATAACATTATTCTTTTCATCGACGAACTTCACACGGTCATCGGTGCTGGCGCCGCTGAAGGGGCGATAGACGCTTCCAATATGCTGAAACCGGCTTTGGCCCGCGGCGAACTCCAATGCATCGGAGCGACAACGCTGGACGAATACCGGCGTCACATCGAACACGACGCAGCCTTGGAACGTCGGTTTCAACCGATTAATGTTGAGCCCCCATCGATTGAGGACACCATCAAAATTCTTCAGGGAATCCGCGAAAAATACGAAACGCATCATAAGGTGAAATATACAGAACTGGCTCTTCGCGGGGCCGCGGAATTGGCCGAACGGTATATCATGGATCGCTTTTTGCCTGACAAAGCCATCGATTTGATCGATGAAGCGGGAAGCCGCGCGCGTCTGCAAGTGTCGACGATGCCCAAAAACATCAAAGACAAAGAAGCTGAGCTTGAAATTTTAACCAATGATAAGAATTCTTCTATCGCCTCGCAGGAATATGAGAAAGCCGCACGCCTTCGGGACCAAGAGAAAGAGAACCGGAAAGGCATTGAGGACATGAAGAAAAAATGGCGGGCCAGCCGCGAAGAAACCATTCCGACGATTACCGAAGAGGAAATCGCCACGGTGGTTTCGATGTGGACAGGGATTCCCGTCAACAAGTTGACGGAGAAGGAATCTGACAAGCTTCTTCATATGGAAGATGGACTTCATCTGCGTGTCATCGGACAGCAAGAAGCTATCAAAAGTATTTCTCAGGCCATCCGCCGGTCTCGTACGGGTCTTAAAGAACCGAAGAAACCGATTGGGAGCTTTATATTTTTGGGACCCACCGGCGTTGGAAAGACAGAATTGGCTCGGGCGCTTGCTGAATTCCTTTTCGGCAATGAAGAATCCTTAATTCGCATCGACATGTCGGAATACATGGAGAAGTTCTCGGTGTCGCGTCTTATTGGAGCGCCTCCCGGATATGTGGGATATGAAGAAGGCGGGCAGCTGACGGAAGCCGTCCGGCGCAAGCCTTATTCGGTGGTCCTCTTGGACGAAATTGAGAAAGCCCATCCGGATACCTTTAATATTCTCCTTCAGATCATGGATGACGGCCATGTCACCGACAACTTGGGCCACAAGGTCAGCTTCAAGAACACGGTGGTGATCATGACTTCCAACGTGGGAGCCAGGCTCATTTCAAAAGGAAAATCGCTGGGATTTGTTTCTCAGGAAGATTCCATGAAAGAACACGAGAACATGAAAGACACCGTGATGGACGAAGTAAAGAAACATTTCAATCCGGAATTTATCAACCGGATCGATGACATCATCGTGTTCCATTCTCTGTCCAAAGAAGATGCCAGAAAGATCTTGGACCTTATTTTGACCAAAGTGATCAAAAAATTGGAAAGCCAGGACATCGTGCCTTCGTTGACGGACGAAGCCAAGGACTTCTTGGTGGAACAAGGTTTTGATCCCAACTATGGAGCTCGACCGCTGGTCCGGACCATTCAAAAGCATCTGGAAGACCCGATGGCCGAGGAAATCTTGGCCAAACGGCTCACCACCGGTGGAAAGGTGTTTGTGGATTATGATGCCGACACCAAGAAATTGGTCTTCAGTCCAACTCCAATTAAAAAACCAGTCCGAAGCTAGAGTTTAATTGTCTTCTGCAACCTTAAAGGGGTTTTGGCCGATCGATAAGTGGCCGAAACCCTTTTTCGGTTTAAGGGGACCGGAACGAAAAATATGAAACGAATCCTCGAAATAATCGCAATCGTCGCCGGCGTTGTGTGCGCTCTTATTTTCGTCGCGTTTTTAGGAACGGGGTTGTGGACCAAGATATACGGCAATGTGTGGCTTGAAAAACAGTTAGATAAACGGTTTCAAGTTCAAGCTTCGATCGGTTCACTTGATTCCAATTTTTTTAATTCCTTAAGGGCCAAAAACGTCAAGATTTCCAGTCCGTTTTCTCTGGAAATTAAATCCGCGAAACTTTCTTTTCGTCCTTGGGAATTGCTGAATCCAAAGCTTGTTTACCGGAACGTTTTCTTTCTCAATGTCGAAGGAATCGATGGTTCTTTTGACGATAAAACTGATTATTCCTCTCTTTTCAAATCTTCCTCTTCGTCCTGGGCTCCTCAATTTCCAATAACAGTTT
>CAZJOE010000338.1:0-2979 GCA_964547555.1 uncultured Elusimicrobia bacterium
TGAACCGCCAAGATCCCCACGATCAGGATCACAAGGATGCTGGCCCGCGAAGTCTTTAAGATGTTTTTTATTTTTTTCATAAGGTCCTTGTTCATGGCGTATAAATGATCCGGCCGTTTTTCACGACCGTGTCATTCCTGAATTCCGCTTTGACCCGATAAAAATAAAGCCCGGTGGGAAGAGGCTCTCCAAATTCGTCACGGCCGTCCCATCTCACGCGATTGGCGCCGACCAAATTGGTTCCGTCCAAACTTCTCAGCTGGTGGCCATTATTGGTGAAAATAGACACATTCACGCTGAGCGCATCTGAAGAAAGGAAATAAACAATGTCGGTGTAATATCTAAAAGGGTTGGGATGCGGATCCGTCTGGGTGATGCGGGCTCGTTTTCCGGCGGAAGCTTCGATGATCCAATTGATGATGGTTTGATAGTCGTCATCTTCGCTATTGTCGAAGGGTTTTCCTCCATTCACGCCAGAGGTTCCATGACCGGAGGTTCCACCGCCCGCCAATAAAAGAGGTTTGCGAAGAAGTAGGCTGACGGAGGGATTTTCCACGTCGACTTCATCGCCGGTGGCGATAAAGTTCGCGCGAGATTGTCCGGTGATTAAAGGAAAGACCGTGTAAGCCGCATGAGCAGGAGACCCATGACAATCAATACACTTGGTCCCCGCGCTCGGGCTTGCGAATTGTGTCGTTGTGAGGATCGGTTCAATTTCGCTCATAAATCGATTGTAGTCCAAAATTCCTTCCGCTCCATTTGCCGGAAGCATCAGACCAAACACTAAAAGTGGCGAAAAGACGAGGGCCTTCACCACTAATATTTGGTCGGTGAAAAATAATCTCCACCGAGCCTGTATCCAATGGTTCCTCGGATTGTTTCACCCAATTCGTTCGATAAAAATGCAAAATCCAAAATTAAATTCTTAAGGCCCAACCCCATTCCGAATGTATAGTCTTCGTTGGAATCATCTTGCCGCCCAAAAATTTTGCCGGCGCGAATAGAAACGTTCTCCCCAAATGAATACTCCATGCCGAGTCTGTAATCTTCCATATCTAAGGAAGAAAGCATGTTGGCATCAAACGCGAACAACATGCGTCCATTTAAAATGCGCCATTCGGGCTGATAAGCAAGCCCGGTCTTGATCGTCGGTAAATAGGATTCAGTGGCGGTGGCATTGACGCCCAAATTATCAATGGATCCGCTGTAACTCACCAAGCTCGCCACGTTTTGAACGTTGGTTCCAAAACGGAGACGACCTGAGGAAGCCGTATAGTGATAACCGATATCGATGGCGCTTCCGTATCCGCGGACCATCCCGAGCATGTCCCGGTAAATCATCTTGATGGTCGTGCCGATCGCATGCGGACTGTCCGGCATAAGGGGCCGGGCATAGGACACCAGGACCGCGTGATCCAAGACTGATTTGGTGGGGTAATTATCCGGCGTAAAAGTTCCGTTGGTAATGGCATTCAATTGAGCGTCACTCAGAGAGGAGGTCACGGAAATATCAGTTACATAAGATCCAACATATCCCACGCCCCACATGGACTTAGGGCCGCGCCAGGCATAATTAACTTGTGTTTCTTTGGCCAAGCCGTCGAACCGGTCGGCATAAGTTGTGGTAAATTGGTCGGAATGAAGTTGGGTGAGACCGGCAGGGTTCCAATACATAGCGGAGGGATCGTCAGCCACCCCCGTAAAAGCCTCCCCCATAGCATTGGCGCGGGCGCCTTGGCCAACGGAAAGAAAATCCCGATTGGCTATATAGGCCGCGTCCACGGAGGACACCAGGAACATCAGAT
This sequence comes from uncultured Elusimicrobia bacterium, assembly GCA_964547555.1. Lineage (GTDB taxonomy): Bacteria > Elusimicrobiota > Elusimicrobia > F11 > F11 > CAZJOE01. The sequence continues at coordinate 1,806 of CAZJOE010000338.1, forward strand.
AGATGTAAATAAAGCCTTTTTTCATTACTTTTATTTTACCCTCGTGACTTCTTAGCAACAAGGCAACCTAGTGATTCACCCTCTCCAGGGCATTACCCCCAGAAAATGGCTCTAAAATGGCCTTTTGTCAATTATTTGTGAGAAAAGTCATAAGGCAGAATAAATAGGAGTAAGGTAGGCTTTTGGCAAGAAGGTTTCATCTACAAACTATATGCATCCAGTAATAGCCGCTCTAACATTTATCTTTAGTCCTTCAGACGATTGGTTGCTGAGGAGATCTTATGAATTGATCTTAAACCCTGTTGAGGTTCAAGAGAGCGCTGAGTCCTATTCGCAAATATCCCGCCAATATCCTTCTTTGACCACCGATGAAAACGGACTGATCGCTTCGGCCGATATTCCGACTTTGGTGGTGTGGAGTGAAATTCTTCAAAAGAACGGCCACTTCGAAGAAGCGCAGGATTTACGCAAATCCCTTTTAAAGAATAAAACCATTTCCGCCGACTTGGCCGATGACCTGCATTTACGGTTGGGTGAGATGGCGCTCTTGAATGGAAATATTGAAGAAGCCGAACAAGAATTTAAGGTGGTGGAAGCCAATCAAGGCGCGCGGATGCTGGATGCCAAGACCAATCTTTTGATTGTCGCGCTTGCTAAAGAAAACGAGGGCCAGATTGCAACCTTGTCCGAAGAAATAAAAACGTCTTTGGGTGAATCGATCCAAACTTCCCACGCGATCTTCCCTTTGGGGCTCGCCGCTTTCGCTCAAAAAGATTATGACGAAGCGGATGCTATTCTTTCGATGTTAGAGTCCGATCCCAAAGCCCATTACTTCCTGGGCCTCACTTACCGGCAATTGGGTCGTCCCGTGGAGGCATTGGCCCAGTGGCAAAAAATCCAACAGACCCATCCCCAATCCGAATGGAATGAACTGTCCCAATTTCAAGTGGCCGAAACCTATTTTCAACAAGGGGATGACACCTTAAGCCAAACCGCTTGCGAAAAAGCGCTCGCCTTTAATCCCAAACTTTCCAAAGAATTTATTTTCCGCCTGGCGTCCTTGGACATGAAACATGGGAATTATGAAAAAGCGCTGGCCCGCCTTTCCGGATCTCAGATGGATGGAGCTCTCGCAGAACGCGCCACCGTCATCGCCGCTGAAAGCTTGGTGAAG
>CAZJOE010000339.1:0-2975 GCA_964547555.1 uncultured Elusimicrobia bacterium
TAGGACCCTTTGGCTTGAAAAATCCCTGTTTTCCGAGCGGCGCCCACGCCCAGGTTCCTTTTGTGTTGGATCAAACGGACGTTCCGGGTCTGCGCGAGTTCGGCCGTGCGGTCTTTGGATCCGTCATCGACAACAATAATTTCATAAGACAGGTTCGCCGACTTCAGCGCTTTTTCCACGTCGTCGATGGTTTGAAGGATGCAGTCTTCCTCGTTATAAGCGGGAAGAATAACGGTCAACAGTTCACTGGTCATGCGGCTCCTTTTTCAAAATAAAAAGTTGGTTGAGGCCCATTTCAAACATTTTAAAGTCCGCCAACGACAACCCGGTCAAGGGAAGACATTCTTCCAGCTTCGCCTTATTCCATACAACTCCCGTTGAAGCGTCGTTGGCCAGCATTCGAAGAGCGGCTAAAATTCCATGAAGGCGCCCGCCGGCCGTGGACGGTGTCGTCACCACGACAAGGCCACGGGACTTTAGCACACGCGCGACTTCCGACAAAAGAATCCGTGGATTTTTTAACGATCCCAAAAACGCAGCCAAGATCACCACATCAAAAGCGCCTGAATTAAAAGGCAAAATACATTCCCCCATATCGATCTGCCTAAAAAAATGTTGTGGGAAATTTTCTTTGTTGGATTCGATCAAGCCCGGCGTGTGATCCACGCCCACGTAAGAACAACCGGAAGGAAGAACCGGGATAAGACCTCCCGCCCCACATCCCAAATCCAAAACCCGGGATTGGGGCGGTATACAGGACGCCACAATTTTTATCCGCTTATGATCCACCAGCGGAGAAAAAAATCCGGCGTGATGTTCGGCTTCTTTTTTTACCATTAAACCAGGTATTGAAACAGTTGATTGGACATGAGCCATCCTTCCGGCGTTAATCGATACCGCCCGCCCACCACCTGGGCGTACCCTTTTTCTTTAAACCGTTCAAAAATATCCATTTCCGAAGGAGGAATATGGGCGGTCGGGAGTCCTTCTTTTAAACGGAGCGCCAGAAGAACATTTTCATTTTCCCGCTCCTTGGGTTCTAATTCCAAGTTTTCTTCAATCAACACGTTCCCCGTTGACAAAGAGGACAAATAGGCCGAAAGCTTGGACGTATTCTTAAACCGTCTTCCCTTCTGATAACTGGACGCCGCCACGCCCAGCCCCAACGTTTCCTCATTCTTCCAATATTTTAAATTATGCAGAGACTCATAACCGGGCTTTGCGAAATTAGAAATTTCGTAATGGGAATATCCGGCGGTGGAAAGCATTTTCGACGCCTGTAAGTAAAAAACGGCTTCTTGATCCTCATCGGCTTGCACGAATTGTTTTTTAAATTTAGTCCCTTCTTCAACTTTCAGCGCATAGGCTGAAATATGTTCGGGAGACAAATCGATCAGGGTCTGCAGCGTTTCGCCCCAATCTTTTTCACTTTGCCCCGGCAAACCGAACATCAGATCAATATTGATATTCGAAAACCCGAGATCCCGCGCCCGCTGGTAAGCGTCCAGGAAATCCGCCATCGTATGCGTTCGGCCCAAGGATTGTAGAAGGTGAGGTTGCGTGGTTTGCAAGCCAAAACTAACTCGGTTAATCCCATTGCGTTGAAACGCCTTCAATACTTCGGTGGAGGAACTGTCGGGATTGGCTTCGATGCTCGCTTCCGTTAAAAACCGAAGGTCGAAATGTTTTTTAATCGACAGGAACAAGCGATCGATTTGGGTGGGAGAAAGGACGGTGGGCGTTCCCCCCCCGATAAAGAGGGTTGAGATGGAAGAGGGGGAGTGAACGGACATCTCGCGGTCGAGCGCGTCCAGATAGGAGTCTATTTTGGATTCTTGGCCGATGAAGGTAGCGAAATCACAGAAGTGGCATTTGGCTTCGCAAAAAGGAATGTGGAGGTAAAGCCCCAATCCTATTTGACGATGCGAAATCTTTTGATCGGCCAGTAAAGAAGCCACGCTTTTCCTTTGATTTCTTTGAGGGGAAGAGGTCCCCAAAACCGGGAATCATACGACCGGTCCCGGTTGTCCCCCATCACCAAGACATGACCCGGAGGCACCACGATCGGCCCAAAATTATCACGGATCTCATTGCCCTGAAATTCGCCGTGCTCCCAGAGTTCTTGAAATTTTTCTTTGGTTTCGGCATCGGCTCCGGGGAAAATAATACTGTCCACATGCTGCTTATAGGGATCTGCCCGTTTCACGCCGTCAATGAACACTTCTTTGTTGATGACCTCAACCTTCTGCCCTCCGGTCGCCACGACGCGCTTAATGAAATCTTTTCCATGGTGTTGATTGGTTTTATCGTCCGTCGGGAACCGGAAAATAACGATATCTTCAGGACTTACTTTCTTAAACGGAAGGATTTTTTTATCCGAAAAAGGGATGGGGATGCCATAAATAAACTTGTTCACAAATAAATGGTCGCCTTCGATGAAGGTCATGCGCATGGAACCGGAGGGAATCTTGAAAGCTTGGATCACAAAAAACATGACGACCGACGCCAGAAGAATCGCGGAAAAACCGGTGTCGGCCCATTCGAGATTATCTTGAAGCAGGGTTTCGCGTTGCTGCTCGTTCTTGGAGCGCGCGTATCCGACAATAGCCCCGATAATGAGGCCGGCCACGGCGAAGAGAAGCGAATAAAAAGTCATTTCATCCAGTTTTTCAAAATAACTGGAAAGGAGCATTCCGAGCATGGCCGCGCCGGTCGCCCAGAACAAACTGTTCATGACCATGGTGACCCACATCCGCTGAGACAACCGCTGATCGCGAAACACGAATCTCAGCAACTGGCCGTAAATGCCGCACCAAATCGAGATAAAAAAGAGCCGGCCTTCCATCAGTCTCCCTCTGACAATTGGAGCGCGGCCAAAAACGCTTCCTGAGGAATTTCCACCGAGCCGAATTGTTTCATCCGTTTTTTTCCTTCCTTTTGCTTTTCCAGAAGCTTTCGTTTCCGGGAGATGTCCC
>CAZJOE010000340.1:0-2972 GCA_964547555.1 uncultured Elusimicrobia bacterium
GCTTCATTAGAAAAAAAGTCCCATACCCAGAAAAGAAAATAAGATACCAAGAAGGAAGCGCAGCAAAATAGGCGGGAATCGCCCAACTGAGCGTGGCCAAACCGAAAAGACCGGCGTACAGGGGAGAAAGCCATCGTCGCGCCAATAAATATAACGTGGCAAGAAAAACAAGGTAACAGAGCATTAAGGGGATGCGCATAGAAACCAATTTCGGTCCCCACAGACGAAAGGCGCCGGCATTAAGCCAAGTTAACGCACCGGAATAAGATTCGTCAAAGTCAAGATGGGGAATTTCTCCGTCTAAGGTTCTTTCAGCCATTTGGCCCAGCACCCCTTCATCTTGAGGGATCCAAGCTTGAGGCAATTTGGAATAACAATAAACGGCCGCTATTAGAAGTAAAGTGAGAAGGAAAAAGTAATGCCCGGAAGGAGAACCCTCAGGGGCCCACAATTTTCTCAGTCTTAGTATATAATTGGACCCCGATGAAAAAATTTATGAACTCCCTTGATTTAATTATTCCTGTTTATAACGAATCCCAGGGAATTCATCAACTTTTTGAACGTTTAAATCGGGTTTTTCGAGAACAGCCGCTCGAATCCTGGAAATTATCATCCGTTCGCTTTCTGTTTATCGACGATGGAAGCTCCGATGACACCGCAAAAATTATTTCAGGGAAAATTCTCGCAGGCTGGAATGCCAAGCTCCTCATTCTCTCTCGCAATTTTGGACACCAAGCGGCCGTGGGAGCGGGCCTTGATCATGCCACGGCTGATTTTGTGGCCATCATGGACGGAGACCTTCAAGATCCTCCGGAGCTGGTTTTGGACATGGTCAATCGTTTAAATGAAGGATTCGACATCGTCTATGGCCAACGAAAAACTCGCCAAGAACCTTTTTATAAAAGATTTCTTTATTCATCGTTCTATCGCATCGCCAGTTTTTTATCTGAAGTTTACATGCCCGTGGATGCGGGGGATTTTTGCGCCATGCGGGCCCCCGTTGTCTCGGCCCTCAAGCAACTTCCTGAGAAATTAAGATTTCATCGTGGCCTGCGCAGCTGGATCGGTTTTCGCCAAAGCGCTCTGGCCTATGATCGCCCCGCTCGAGAAATAGGCACGAGCAAATATACTTGGTCCAAGCTCTATTCACTGGCCACCGATGGAATCGCTTCTTTAAGTATCCGACCCTTGCGAATTACACAAATCATGTTATTTTTATCCATTCTCGTAACATTGGTATTTATATGTTTGACGATCCGGATGTACTTTCAATCCAATCGTTCTGATTCCTATCTCCTTTGGTTTCTCACCACCCAGGGTATCATCACTTTTACATCCTCCCTCCAGCTTTTTAGCCAATATATTTTGGGGGCCTATGTCGGACGAATGTATTTAGAGGTGAAATCCAGACCCAGCTATATTGTTATGGAAACCGTTGATGAAACGTCCGTGGGCTCCATTTGACCTACGAGAGATTGTCCCTCCCGCTCGAAATTGATTTTCCAGATGAATGGTATGAAAGCAGCACGGCCGATCATTTCTGGTTTGCTTGGCGTGTGCGAGTTTTTAAGCAACTCCTTCTTGATAACAATGTCTCGATAAAAGCCAATTTGCCTATCATGGATATTGGAAGCGGGACGGGATTACTCCGCCATGAAATTGAATCGATCACAGACTGGACGGTGGATGGCGTAGATTTAAATGAGTCTGCCCTCGAGAAATCGATTCCGAGCCGGGGAAGAACGTTGCTCTATAACATTGAAGATCGTCGCCAGGATTTAAAGGAGCATTATGATGCAATTGTCCTCTTCGATGTGCTTGAACACATTTCAGATCCGGGCAAGTTCATTGAAGCGGCCTTATGGCATTTGAAGCCCGGAGGATTGCTCCTTATAAACGTTCCCGCTTTGCAGATTTTGTATTCCCGATACGATTCCTTGGTTGGACATTTCCGCCGCTATACCTCCAAACAATTGCAGCAATTTTTCACACTTCACCATCTTGATTTCAAACCAAGCAATATCCGGTATTGGGGAATGTCGCTCACGGCGGTTGCGTGGGTCAGGAAAATCGCCTTGAGCGGGATTCGCTCCCCCCGTCTTGCTATTTTGGTGGGATTTAATTCGCCTGCCAGGTGGATTAATGCCGTGTTTAAAATAATTATGAAAACTGAAACTCGTTTTTTAAAACATCCCCCCTTTGGGAGCTCCGTGATGGCCTTGGCGACCAAACCTTTATAGGAGATCCCGGCCATTTGCATCCGACGGTTCCATTAGATATGATCCCGCCCTATGTTGCCAACATTTAGACCCAACAACAGACGTCGCAAACGAAAAATTGGATTCCGAGCCCGCATGAGCACCTCTGGAGGCCGCCGCGTTATCAGAAAACGCCGCCAGAAGAAGCGAAAACGGCTTTCAGCCTAGCGGCTGGGCCTTCCTCTGTCTAAAAACACACCCAATGAATAGATGAAGAACGTCCTTATTATATTGGTGTCCTTTTATCAGAAGGCCCTTTCTCCCTATTTACGTCCGGGCTGTCGCTTTGTGCCCACGTGTTCCACATACATGATCGATGCGCTTCAACAAAAAGGAGCGGTCAAAGGTTTGTCGGCGGGAGTGCGCCGAATTTTGCGCTGCCATCCTTTTGGCGGCAGCGGCTTTGATCCGTTAAACAATGAAGAATAATTCCAATCTATTTATTGCCGTTATTGTCGTCGTGGGGTTTATTTTCTTTTGGGATAAACTCGTCGTCAGCCGGTTCACGCCCCCCAAACCCGCCGTCACGCAAACTGCGCAAACCACAGGAATAGCTCCGGCCCCCGTTTCAATCCTTTCTGCTCCCCCTCAGAAAAATACAACTTCTCCCATTCAACCTACTTCCACGGAGATTCGAACTGAATCGGCCGATGTGGTGGTGGACAGCTGGGGGGGGCGAATTTCCAGTTGGAAAATAAAAGAGCATGATCATTG
>CAZJOE010000341.1:0-2971 GCA_964547555.1 uncultured Elusimicrobia bacterium
AGTGACGCTTGCTAATTTGAGAAGATAGTTTGGGAAGGATGAAACAGTTCCCCCAATTCTCACGACTTCAATAGGGTTCAACCAAAGCGCATGCATATTGGGGGTTAGCGTCACCGAAGCCAATGGCTTAAAGCTAACTTCCGATGGGTCAAAAACCACAAGTTCCAACTTCCACCAGGGATAGATCCAGCGTTCCGGGATGTATTCAGTCGCATCACCCGGCAGTTGAAAAAATTGGCCTAAATTGTCTCCGTGTTGATTTCTAATGAGGCCAATCCATCTGAATTGATTGCTAGGCAGAATGCCGCCTCCTTCACGTTCGACGTTGAAAGAAAGTGGAATCGACTGGCCGGCATTGAAAGTTCCTCCGTCTGCCGGCGAGAGAATCCTAATTGCTTCGTTGTCAACGATTGTGAGTACACCTGTAGAAGGAGTTCCCAGGGTCGTTCCCACGGGGTTGGATAATGTGACGTTGAATGTTTCTTGCTCTTCAAACACCACGTCATCAGTGAGCTGAATCGCAACTGTTTTATTGGTTGCGTCGCCATTCGCCCAACTGACATTTGTCGTCTTCGATTGGTAGTCACTGCCCGAAATAGCCGAACCGTTGGACGTATTCAATTGGGCGGATATATTTCCAGCACTTCCACCCACGCGCTGCAGCGTAACTTCAATTGTTCCTGCGTTTTCTTGGCCTTGATAGGTACTTGCAGAAAATTGGATTTTTCCAGCGATGGGCCGATAGAAGGCTCTCACCGTCACATCCGTTGAAGGCATCAGAATCCCCGGTGAAGTTACATAGGGATCGGAAAATCCGACATTACCTTCCCAATGATCAAATTCTTGACCTTGGGGAGCCGGATTGGGAGCAAGAATTACCCACTCCGTTTCATAATGAACAAGGCCGCTGCTTGTTCCGTTCACAACAGTTAGTTGGACCTGTTTTCGATATAGAGCGGTGAGCGTTGTGTTGGAAGAGGGAATATTCAAGGTGCGAGATGCGGAAGGATTTTCATCTGACCAACCAACAAAAATAGTGTTGATTCCTCCATTCGAGTTTGAAGAGGGGACTTGTATACCAACTGACGTGTTGGCCAATTGAGTAAATGAGTAAGGAGAAACAGACGCAACTCCATCAATTGTAACCGGCAAACCGGGAGGATCCGTGGCGATGGTTATGTTGGGTCTGATAGCAACCAAATTGATGGTGGTATCTTCCCTATACGGGAAAAATGGGAGATCAGAATTCACATAAAAAATAGCCCCACTGATATCCTTAACATTATATCCCCCCAATGTTCCGCTGGGCGGAACTGTAAAACTGCCATTTCCATTGGCATTGTAGGTTGGAGTTATACGGTGTGTTCGTCCGAGAGTACCGAACCGGTATTCCACCATGAAAATATTAATGTCCTCAGGAGGGAAGATCGAAAAATCAATAGTTTGACCGGCTTGAAATTGAGTGCCTTCTTGCGGAGAAGAAATAATAACGGCGTGCGCGCGCAAGGTGAAGGTGATACATAACAAGAAGGGGAGTAAAAATCTATTTTGAATTTTCATATCGGGGTTATCCTATGGCAGGACGATCTGTTGACCAACTTCCAAAGCCTTGGAGGTGTTGATCAAATGCTTGTTGGCCATGTAAATCTTTTTCCACATGCCTTGGTCTCCGTACATCCGCCGGGCAATTTTCGCCAAGGAGTCTCCAGATTTGATCACGTAAGGGACGCGGCCCAACGTGTTCTCCGTTCCTCTCTTTTGGTTTTCCAAAGTCTGGCGCTGCACAAACGTAACCTCGGGCTTGTCCCCCATAGCTTCAGCGACGGGGGAAGGGACCTGTGTGATCATCCGGGTGGCGGGGTTGCTGCTTCCAAAGCGAAGCGCGAAGCTCACGCGGTGACTGTCTTCTAAATCTTGGACCAAGCCGTAAGAATAATCGATCGACATGCCGCTCATCATGAACCCGGCGCCGAAGGTGACCGCGGCCAATTCATTTCCTGTCCGGTATCCAGCTCGAATGGCCATCGGGCCCACCATCGTTTCCACTCCGATAGCGGCTCTCATTTCGTGTTCCTTGATAAAGTAAGGAGCATCCAAGAGAAGGGTGGTTTTGTAAGAGCTGGGGAGAAGTGAAATTCCAAGTCCGGCTCGAGCGATCTGGGGAAGATCGTTTCCTTCGTCGATATAAGTCATCTTCGTTCCCATGTTTTGAACGGCCGCTCCGAAGCGAATGGTTGAAGTGATCGGCATTTGAAGACCGATATCGCCCGCAAAGGCGGTTGCTGATTCGCTATCGGCCAATTCCGAAGAAATATATTTCCCGGCCACACCGACGCTCATGTTGCCAAGGTTCACGGAATAACCCAAAGAAGCGGTTAAGTCTTTCTTCGCGGTCACGGTCTTTTCATTAATACCGTCAAAAAGGGTCACCGAACCCCCGTCGTAATAGCCCAAAGAGAGGCCCATTCCTTTTGATCCAATCATGAACTGACCATAAGAATCATCGGCCAGTCCTTTCTCATACATTAAGGAAATCTGTCCGCTGCTTAAAGTTTTAAGAGAGGCGGGGTTATATCCAAAAGCGGCGATATCATCGGAGACCGCCGTGAAGGCTTCTCCCATGGCAGAAGCTCTGGCGCTCATGGGTTCTAATAAGGTGTCTCCACTTGTCACCCCCGCAGCTTTAACCTGCGTGGTCAGAAAGAGGGTCAGGATGGCTAATTTAAGTTTCACGATTTTCGAGTTAGGGTTCACGGTCATTCTCCAATTAATTTAAGTTTTGGTTCGACCTACTATAAATCTGTTCACCTTAAGGTCTCATGTATTCCGTCTTAAAATCTAATGAAGGGGATATTGCTTTAAATTCAATCTATAAAAAAGTCTATGCATCAATGAAGCCATCGGGGCCTGGCCAAGCGAATACTTAAGTCATAAGCTTCCCCCATGCCCCGCCAGCCTCACATTTTGATTG
>CAZJOE010000342.1:0-2970 GCA_964547555.1 uncultured Elusimicrobia bacterium
GAAGGGAAAAATTTTCCGACTCGCCCACATGGGCTACATGGACTCTTTCGACATGGTCATCGGTTTGACCGCGCTCGAGAAAACATTGACCGACATGGGCTACAAAATTCCAACCCCAGGCAAAGCCGTTAAAGAATTCGAAGCGGCCCTGATATAATAAAGGACATCATGGTTAAAGTACTCGTCTCAGATCCAATCGACAAAGAAGGGCTCAACCCTCTTTTTGACAACCCCAAATTTCAAGTGCTCTTGAAGCCGGGTTTAACACCGGAAGAACTTCTTCGGGAAGTCAGCAGCGCCGATGTTCTTTTGGTCCGTTCTGAAACGAAAGTAACTCCCATGGTTTTAGAATCCGGAAAGAATCTTAAAATTGTGGGCCGCGCCGGCGTGGGTGTCGACAACATCGATCTCGCCGCCGCTTCCAAGCAAGGCGTCATCGTGATGAACGTTCCCGGGGGAAACACCGTGTCGGCCGCCGAACACACCGTTAGTTTGCTGATGGCGATGGTCCACAATGTCGCTCAAGCCGACGCCACCATGAAACAAGGCCGATGGGACCGGAAAAAATTTGTTGGATCCGAATTGGTCGGAAAGAAATTGGGTCTTATAGGACTCGGCCGTGTGGGACGTGAAGTGGCCACGCGGGCTTTGGGACTTGGAATGATTGTGGTCGCGCACGATCCGATGGCCGACCCCGAATGGTGCAAGCTCGTCGGCGTGGGACTTATCTCCGTTGAGACGCTCATTGCCGAGTCTGATTTTATTTCCGTGCACGTTCCTTTGACGGAAGGAACCAAACATATGATCAATGCAGCGGCGATGGCGAAGATGAAACCCGGTGTGCGCATCATTAATTGCGCTCGCGGCGGAGTGGTTCAAGAGCAAGATTTGCTCGCCGCTTTGAACTCGGGCCATGTGCGAGGCGCAGCTCTTGACGTGTTCGAAGAAGAACCCACCAAAAACTTTGACCTCATCAAACATCCGAACGTTGTCGCCACTCCGCACCTGGGCGCTTCCACGGAAGAAGCTCAATCGAAAGTTGCCGTTCAGTTGGCGGAAGCCATTGTTGAATATTTCGAAAAAGGAATCGCTCGGAACGCCCTTAACTTGCCTGCGGGTCTTCCGCCGGAAATTAAACCTTATCTCATCTTGGCCAACCGACTCGGCCGGTTCGCGGGACAAATTGTGGATGGGCCGATCAAGAAGTTGACCATCACCGGCGCGGGAACTCTCAGCCGTCACAACTTCGCGCCCTTTACGGCCGAAGCGGTTTCAGGACTTCTTTCCACGAAAACATCCGGGATCACCCCTATCAACGCCGTTGCTAAAGCCAAGGATTTTGGCATGGACATAAAAGAAGTAGCTGAACCCGATGCGAAAGAATACACCTCCTTGCTGACCTTGGAGCTTGAAACAGCAAAGTCTCGGCGCCGCGTGAGCGGTTCCGTGTTTCGCGTGGACCAACCGCATTTGGTTGAAATCGACGATCTTGTTTTGGATATCGTCCCTGAAGGCAGCATGATCGTGCTCAGCCATTTCGACCGCCCCGGCGTGGTTGGATTTGTCGGCACTATTTTGGGAGCGGCCAACATTAATATCGCTGGATTTGAAACCGGTCGTAAAACTGCGGGCGGTGAAGCTGTTACCATCGTAACCGTGGACGAAAATGTTCCGGAAAAAATTCTTGACGCCATCCGGACCAATGCCGCCATTTTTGATGTTCGTTTGGTGCGAATCTAAAAACCAACAGGGATGAGATGCCAGATAGCGTTGTTTCGGCAGTAAATTTAACCAAAGTTTATAAACGTTCTCACTTGGGCCGCACGACACACACGCGCGGAGTGACGGATCTTAATTTTGAGGTCCGCAAAGGTGAGGTTTTCGGTCTGCTGGGACTTAACGGCTCAGGAAAAACAACGACCATTAAACTGCTGTTGGGTCTTCTTTTCCCCACTCAAGGTCAAATCAAAATATTTGGATCTCCCGTTCCCAATCCCATCGCGCAGCAGCGTTTGGGTTACCTGCCTGAGGTTCCCTATTTTTATCGCAATCTAAATCCTGTGGAAGTTTTGACGCTCTACGGAACTCTTTCCAAAATCGACAGTACTCTTCTCAGCGAAAAAATAAATCAAGTTCTTGCCTTGGTCAAAATGGATCATGTTCGTCACCGCGCGATGCGAGAATTTTCCAAAGGAATGCTCCAGCGTATTGGGTTGGCACAAGCGATGATTCATGACCCGGACTTGCTGGTCTTGGATGAGCCCGTTACGGGGTTGGATCCGCTCGGGATCCGGCAGTCGAGAGAAGTTATTGCTTCTTTAAATGAGAAAGGTAAGACGATATTTTTTTCATCCCATAGTATCTCGGAACTTGAGAAATTAGCCTGGCGGGTCGGTATTCTTGTTGACGGAAAAATGGTGCGTCTTTTGGATCAATCAGAATGGAAATCCAAACCTGGCCGGCTTGAAGAAATTTTCATCGAAACGCTTGAGGCCAATGGCGTTGAGGTGCGATGATGAGATCGATTTTAGCTATCGCCAAATACACCATCCTCGAGCAAATCCGCAACCGGCTTTATCTCATTATTATTTTCTTTGGGGCGGGACTTCTCGGTGCTTCGATGTTATTGGGCGCGCTCGCGCCCGGCCATAAGGTCAGAGTCATTTTTGATTTGGGTCTCGTGGTGCTTGAGCTTTTTGGTTTTGCCACAGCTATTTTCGGATCCGTCACCTTGATTCTGCAGGAAGTAGAATCCAAGACCATTTATCTTTTGTTGACCCGTCCTCTCAATCGCTCTTTCTATATTTTGGGGCGGTTCGTCGGTTTAATGGTCGCTGTTTTCATCACCATGGCCGTCATGGCCGGCTTGCATGTGCTGGTGATGGTTTTTGATCCCGAGGCCTTCAAATTATTTGCGGAGGAATGGTCTTTTTGGGCCGTTTATCCCAACTTAATTCTTATGTCAGTTTG
>CAZJOE010000343.1:0-2951 GCA_964547555.1 uncultured Elusimicrobia bacterium
GCCGATCAGGACCACCGCGCAAACCAAAATAATAAACCATGGTTTTCGAATGAGTTGATTAAACTTTCCTCGTTCCGGGTCGCGAAACGGATCCAATCCAAGATTTAAATTATCCATTGACGGCTTCACCTAGTTGACCGCATCCGGCCCCGATATCAACGCCTTGCGGCTTGCGCAGGCGCACCGGAACTTTTCGGGCGGTTAAAATTTCTTCAAACATCGCGAGGGCCTCCGGCTCAGGCTTAATGTAAGGAAGACCGGGAACCGGATTATAAGCAATTAAATTGACCCAGTAATCTCCATGTTCGGCCAGCTTGCGGATCAAATTGGCGAGACGCTTGGCGTCTTGTTCGGAATCGTTGAGGCCGCCCAGAACAATGTATTCAAACGTGACCCGCGCTCCGGTCTTCATTGAATATTCTTTGGTGGCGTTTAATAATTCTTTGATGGTCCAGCGGGAAGATTTGGGAAGGAGTTTTTTTCTCAGCTCATCATTGGCCGCGTGAAGAGAAATGGCCAAATTAATTTTTGGCGCGTCCACCGCCAGTTTTTGGATTTGAGGCGCCAAGCCACAAGTGGAGACTGTCACATGGCGAGCTCCAAATCCCAGGGCCAAATCGGAACGAATAATTTGTAAAGAAGCGACGACCGAATTGTAATTGGCCAAGGGTTCGCCCATTCCCATGTAGAGAATGCTATCCACTTTTTTTCCCGAGGCCTTTTCAACCAACATGATCTGGCCGACGATTTCGGCCGGAGTTAAGTTGCGTTCAAATTTAACAAGACCCGACGCGCAAAACACGCAGCCCCACGCGCATCCGACTTGGGTGGAGATACAAAGTGAAACCCGATTCTTAAAAGGAAGGAAAACGCAGGAAACGATTTGTCCGTCCATGGTTTTGAAAAAATAGCGCGTGGTTCCATCGATCTCTGAGGTTAGGGCGTGGTCCAGGAAAAGAGTGTGGAGCTCGTATTTTTCTTCGAGCTTTTGACGGAACGGGGCCGGCAGCGTGGTCATGTCGGAGAAATGAGCGGCCCGTTTTTTGAACACCCACTCAACCAACTGGCCCGCCCGGTAAGACTCGGCGCCCAGCCCTTTGATCATGTCAGGCCATTCGTTTAAGGGAATGTCGAGGATCGATGATTTAGACAAAACGTTCTCCAATTTTTAAATGGGCGCCCTGCCAAAAAGCCCAGGCGGACATCGGTTTTTTTCCTTCGGGTTGAACCTCATGGATAAAAATACAGCCCGATCCGGTGAGCACAATAATGCCTTTGTCTTTAACAGCCTGCAGAATTTGTCCGGGCTGTCCCGTTCCATCTCGTTCAGCTTCGTAAGTTGCTTTTAAAATTTTAATTTTCTTGGCCGCGCCAACGGTTCCCACCGTTGTCCAAGCGACCGGCCACTCACGGATGCCGCGGATCAAGTTCGCGATGGATTCGGAGCTTTTGGACCAATCGATATTTCCATGCTCTTTTTCTAAGAGGGGCGCCAACGTCGGTTCCCCTTGTTGAGGAGCTTTCACTATCTTGTTCTGTTCTAAATCCGCAAAAACTTTTCCAAGGACCCCCACGCCCAGGGGCACCAATTTCTTCTCAAGGGAGGCCGCGTCGTCGGAAGCGTCTATCTTAATTGATTCCGCGTGAAAGATGGGACCCGAATCCATTTCTTTCTCGAGCCAAAAGGCCGTCACGCCGGTTTCTTTTTCCCCCTTGATGAGGGCCCACTGCATCGGCGCGGCGCCGCGATATTTGGGCAACAACGAAAAGTGAATATTAAGCGTTCCCAATCGAGGGGCAAGAAAAGCCGCCTTCGGCATGATCCGTCCATAGGCGACGGCGATGCCCACGTCGGCGCTGGTTTTTCGAAGCTGATTAAATGTGGATTCTTCCCACCGGCCCTGGGGTTGAAAAACGGGAAGGCCTTTCTGCTGGGCGAATTTTTTTACGGGAGGAGCCTGGATTTCATATCCGCGGCCGACCGGTTTGTCTGGCTGGCAAACGACGCCAACGACGTTATGGTGCGCGCTTAACCACTCTAAATAAGGAACGGCGATGGAAGGTGTGCCAAAAAAAAGAACATTCACCAGAGCCCTTCCTTTTTCAATTTGTGGATCGCCCAGCGCATCCGAAGCCGCGTCCTTAGCGAGGTTCGGTGGATAATCATTTTGGCATCGAGATGATCGATCTCATGCTGAAGGCAACGCCCGAGAAGTCCGTCGCCTGTGATCGTAATCGGAAGACCTTGTTCATTCATGGCTTCCACCGTTACTTTTGGCGTCCTTTTCAAGAGACATCCGCCCACGCCCGGCAAAGACAAGCATCCTTCCTCGCTGGAGATTGGATTTCCTTCGCGTTTCACGATGCGCGGGTTGATCATCACAAATTGGTTTTTCACGATGTCAGGTGTGACATTCACAACGGCCAAACGAAGATTGAGCCCGACTTGAGGGGCCGCCAATCCAACGCCATTGGCGGCGTACATTGTTTCGTACATATCTTTAATCAACGTTTGGATTTCGGATCCCAAGTCGCTGACCGGTTTGGATTTTTTGTGCAACACTGACTCTCCATAGCGGGTGATTCGAAGAAGCGCCATGTTACTGGAGGTGTGAGGGGGGAGCGGGCGCGCCGCGTTTAAGTTTCGATACTTTAAGACGGAGAAGCGCGCGGTTCAGAGACGCCTCGGCTTGGGTCAAATCAATGTCGTTTAAACTTTGCTGCTTCTCAAGAACGGACTTGGCACGTTCCACAGCCAACCGAGCACGCTCGCCGTCGATCTCTTCGGCAAATTCTGCGGTCTCGGCAAAAATGGAAACCTGGCTTCCCTCTTGGACTTCCATGAAGCCTCCGGAGATGGCCAGCAATTTAACGGTATCGCCTTTTTTTAAGCGCAGCACACCCACGCCCAAACGCGTTAAAAGCGGCGCGTGATGGGGCAGAATACCGAT
>CAZJOE010000344.1:0-2922 GCA_964547555.1 uncultured Elusimicrobia bacterium
GAATTTATGGCTCGCCCAAACCCCGCAAGGTTTTAGCAAACGGATTGCCCTGGAATGTTTATTGAACCCTTCGAAGCAAGCCACCGACGATGTGGAATTGGCAGAAAGAAAAGGATACGCGGTGAAAATAGTATTGGGCGGCGCGTATAATTTTAAAGTCACGGTCCCATTTGATTATGAACTTGCGAAAAGATTATTAAAGAAATGAAAAAAAACCTTCAAACACAAACAGGATTTGGATTCGACAGCCATTCGTTTGCGCGGTCTGGGACCCTTGTTTTAGGCGGAAGGAAATTTCCGGGCGTGCCGGCTTTAAAGGGCCATTCGGATGGAGACGCCCTCCTTCACGCGTTGATCGACGCTTTGTTGGGAGCCGCCGCTCTCGGGGACATCGGCCAACTCTTTCCAGATACGAATAAATCAATCAAAGGGATTTCCAGCCGAGTTATGTTGCGGGAAGCCTTGGCACGATTAAAAAAATCCGGCTTTGGTCCCACTCACGTGGACGTGACGGTTTTGGCGGAGCGCCCGAGGATGTCTCCGGTCAATTTAGAGATTCGCGAAATTATTTCCAATCTTCTTCATCTTCCCCTTCAAAGCATAAGTCTTAAAGCCAAAACCCCCGAAGGACTTAATTTCTTTAAAGCGCCGGGCGGCATTGCCGTCTGGGCGGTGGCTACAGTCAAACATGTCTGATCTTCAACTTTTCAACACTCTCACTGCGAAGAAAGAACCACTCCAAACCTTGCGACCCAAAGAAGTGGGGTTGTATGTTTGCGGCGTTACGCCCTACGCCGAACCTCATCTCGGGCACGGGCGATGCTACGTTGTGTTCGATGTTTTAAAACGGGTGCTGGTTAAAAATGGCTACAAAGTCCGGCACATCCAAAACTTCACGGACGTGGACGATAAAATTATCAACCGAGCCAACCAATCCAAACTGGATCCCATCGCTTTCGCCGAAATGTTTATCGAGAGTTACAACAAATGGATGAAAGCGCTGAACGTGTTGCCAGCCGAGAAATACCCGCGAGTGACCGATCACATGCCGGACATCATCAACTTGATTACCACGCTTGTGCAAAAGGGATTGGCTTATGAAATTGAAGGAAATGTTTTTTATTCGGTAAGAAAATTCCCGGCGTATGGACGTCTTTCGAAAAGAAAATTAGACGAGTTGGAATCAGGCGCGCGAGTGGAAGTAAATGAAAAGAAAAACGATCCGCTCGATTTCGCCCTCTGGAAAAAAGCCAAACCGGGCGAACCGTTTTGGGAATCGCCGTGGGGACAGGGGCGTCCGGGATGGCATATTGAATGCTCCGCCATGTCGATGAAATATTTGGGCGAGGATTTTGACATTCACGGGGGCGGCTTGGATTTAATTTTCCCACATCACGAAAACGAAATCGCCCAATCCATCGGGGCCACCGGGAAAACATTCGCTCGCACGTGGATCCACAACGGCTTTGTGACCATCAATCAGGAGAAGATGTCAAAGTCACTAGGGAATTTCTTTACGCTTAAAGATATTTTGGCTCAATATGACGCCATGGCGGTTCGTTATTTTCTCCTGGCGCAACATTACAGAAGCCCCTTAAATTATTCCGACCAAGAATTAAAATCGGCCAGCACCGTTTGGTCTCAGCGAATTTGTGAGGCTTTCAGATTGTCCGCGAATAAAAAAGGTGACGAATTGCCGGAAGAAGCGAAGAAATTATCTCAAGAATTTGATGACGCTCTGTTAAATGATTTAAACACATCCGGCGCTTTTGGAGCTTTGAATCAATTGTGTTCTCTTATTTTTAAAGCTGGAGAAAGTTCCGGAAGCTTGCATGCTCCCCTGGCTTCTATGTTAGACGTCTTGGGATTGGTTGTCCCTGAAGTTGAAGCCGTTAACAGCCAGGCCGTCGATCTTTTGAAAAAAAGAGGGGAAGCCCGGCAGCGCAAAGATTGGGCGGCCTCCGATAAAATTCGAGACGAATTAAAAACGTTGGGATACATCGTTGAGGACACTCCCCAAGGCGCAAGGCTGAAAAAAATATCATGAGAGAGGAACAAACAGAATCGACAGACCTTCTTTACGGCCGGTGGCCGGTGCGAGAAGCGCTTCAAGCGGGGCGAGTTTTGAAATTGATGCTCGCGCAGAATTCGCATGGAGAGGCCGTTCAAGAAATTATGGCCCTCGCCAAAGAAAAGAAGATTCCCTTTCATTGGGTCGACAAAATGAAACTGGATAAGATCGCGCCGGGGAATCATCAAGGGGTGGTGGCCTATATGGCGCCCCTTCATTTCGCGGATTTTAAAAGTTTGTTGAGAGAGGTCTCAAAAAGTAAATCGCAATCACCGGCGCTGCTTTTCTTGGATGGAATTTTAGATCCGCAGAATGTGGGAGCTATTTTAAGGTCCGCTTATTATTTCGGCGTGCAGGGTGTGGTGATCCCAAAGTGGCGAGCCGCTACAATCTCCGGTGTGGTGGTGAGGTCTTCGGCCGGTGCCGCACAATTTATTCCCATTGCGCAAGTTTCTAACTTGGCCCAATCTATTGAGGCCGCCAAAGAGGCTGGACTATGGATTGCAGGGGCTGATATGGGCGGGGAAGACGTAAAGACAGCTCAGGTGCCCCGTCCTTTTGGCTTGGTGATGGGATCCGAAGGCGAAGGACTACACCAGTTGATCCGCAAAAAATGTGATTTAATTGTCAGCCTCAGACGGCCCCTCGACTTCGCTCGGGGCAAGCAAGCCGAAGGTACTAGGATAAATTCGTTGAATGTGAGTGCCGCTTGTGCGGCGTTGTTGCACTGGTTGTCGTGAAGTGAAAATAGAAATTGGAAAGTAGAAGATCGCTTGGGGCGATGCCGGCGTAGCTCAACGGTAGAGCACCTGCTTTGTAAGCAGGGGGTTGTAGGTTCAAGTCCTATCGCC
>CAZJOE010000345.1:0-2903 GCA_964547555.1 uncultured Elusimicrobia bacterium
TAGTAAACGAAAAAGAACAAATACTTTTTGAATTGATCGAATACCCATTTAACAGTCGGAGGTTGGCCTGTCTCTATAAAAGCTGGATTTTTTACCAACAGCGCAATATGAATCCCCGCAAAAACCAACC
Source organism: uncultured Elusimicrobia bacterium (assembly GCA_964547555.1). GTDB lineage: Bacteria > Elusimicrobiota > Elusimicrobia > F11 > F11 > CAZJOE01. The sequence goes on from CAZJOE010000345.1 coordinate 131, forward strand.
CAAGCCACAAATAGTTTAAAAATGAAACGTAGATCACCAGCGAAAGGATGACTATGATTTCAGGAATTAATAGAACCAATCCAAAAATCTTGAGCCTTTTGGTTGGCTTCAATCTAAAAATGGATGTCAGGATTAAATAGCCGAGAAGGGCTGGGGCTTCAATTTTTGTGGCTCCCGTGGCTTTCTCAAACTTCAACGTTCGAGCTTTGGCCAATTCTCCGGTCCGTCCGGTGCCGCCGACATTCGCATCAAACGGTGCCAGAAATAGTTTCTCCCCTTTGAACAATTGATCAAGCGACGCTTTGTCGCGGGTGAATACCGAGAGATATTCCGCCCCTGACGCGCCATCAACTTTAGTGATCTTTGGAGAAACAACGAGGTAGGAAATTTTTTGGGATTTTAATTGTTGGGCGATTTCAGGAGTGTGGAAACCTCCGGTGATTAGAACGGCGGAAGAAGGATGTTTTTCAAGGAAGAGGTTTTCGGTCATTTTGTGACTGCGAATGTCCGCCTGGACATAAAACTGTTCAAACGAATTTAAATCCAGTTCCTCCCTGTGCTTTTCAACGGGGAGGTTAGGTGGGGTATGGATGGGGTTTTCCACTGAGTGAGGTTGCCCATTAATACCCCTCCTAGCCTCCCCACTGGAAGACGTGGGGAGGAACCTGTATCTCTCCCACTCATTAGGGGTCAATGAAAACTCAATCAACTTTTCTGAAAGCGAAAGATACTCGCTTTGGTTGGACAGGTCTTTTTCTTCTGGGGTTTTGGCGAGAGAACTTAAGATGTCCTTTTCCAGCTTGGCCAAACTTTCGAACAGTTTGTCGGGTTTGATTCCGTCCGACAGGAGTACGTAGCGGATATAGTTATCGAACGCCGGAAAGGATTTCAGCGGAACGCCTTTCTGTTCGCACAGATTTCTTATCGATTGATAGTACGATCCGAAATCCAGCTGGCCCGTTCGGTAGGCCACGCTTTGAGACAAAAGGTTCGACATCTCCTTTTCGTTGAGGAGGCCGGTTAACTTTTCGAGGACCTTTTTTCTTTCCGCGTCCGCCAGGTTGAAATCCATTGTGGATTCTATTTCGAAGGCTTCTAAGAATTGCTCGACGAGGAAGTCACCCCTCCTAGCCTCCCCACTGGAAAGCGTGGGGAGGAACAAGGCATTCAATTGCTGCACATACACGCCTAACGGGGTGCGGCCTTCGTGGTGAGAGGTTCTTAGCGCATCGAATCTTTTTAATTCTTCGGAAAAGACTTTTTCTTGGCGCGCTTCCAATTGAACTTTGAGCGATTGAATGTCCGTCTTTATTTTCCCCTTCAGCTTGAGGGTTGTGAGATAGGTTTTTAAATTTTCCTTGTAGGACGGCAGGTCATCGACGCCGGTAAAAAACGGCGGTTCACTTTTGCTGGTAATTCCGACAAAAGAGGGAGCAGACATCCAATTTTTAGACAAGAAGTCTTTGGAGACGCTTAAAGTTTTTTCTTTATCAGGAAAACTTCTAAACCGAGAAAAGTCGAATGGATCAAACGCTCCTTCGATTCCGACCAAACTGATTTGCTTCTGGTCGATCAGCGATTGAAGCACGGCGGCGATGTTGGTTTGGGCTTCGAAATTTAAATGGACGTCTTGAAGAAGGACGACCGGAGCGGTCTTTGGATCGCCTGAATTGTAAACATCCTGAATTGTTCCATGGCCTTGGGGAATGGAATCAATCAAGGCCTGAAAATTTTTAGGCAAATTCAACGACCGATATTTATTGGTCTGGCTCAGCCTGGAACCGGTTGATAATGTCGGAGTGGTCGTTGGAAGCTGTTTTAAGATCGAACGAGAGGCTTGAAAATTGGCAGGAAGCGCCGCGTATTGGGTTTTTCGGCGTTCTTCCCAAAAGTTCGTTTCGGCGGCAAAACCGAGCGCTACATGAGCAACAAAATAGAACGCGGTTAATAGAATTGAGAATGCTTTATTAGGGGTGACCAACTTCATCCGAATAGTCTAAAAAAGCGACATTAAATCCGTCTTAAATCTAAGTAAATTTCATGTAAACACCCCCGAAAAAAGGGGCTTATTTGTGGGAATTCAGCAGAGTTTTAAGCTCAGGGATTCGGCTGGCGGGAAAGGCAACTACCTTTTTATGGAGACTATATTCCCTTTCACCGGGGTAGAGGACCCATAATTTATCAAGCTTCAAATCTTCCATCGCGATATGCATGGATTTTGAAAGGGTGGGCGCATCGACGTATTTAACTTCAAATCCCAATTGCTTGCCTTGGCGATTAATCAAAAGATCAAGTTCCGCGCCTGCGTGCGTTCTGTAAAAAAAAGCATCTCGCTCCGCCTCCAAGGTCCGAATAACTTCCTCTAAAATAAAACCCTCCCAAGAAAACCCGCTGCGAGGATGCGCTTCTACTTGCTGAGTGCTCGAAAGTCCAAGGAGAGTGTGCAGAAGGCCCATATCTCGGAAATAAATCTTTGGGGCTTTAACCAACCTTTTGCCAATATTTTCATACCAAGGCGGAAGTTGACGAATCATGAAAGCTCCACTCAATATATCTAGATATCGCCGAGCCGTCGCTTCCTGAGTTCCCATAGAACGCGCCAAATCAGATGCATTCCAAAGTTGCGCATGTAAATGGGCCATCATGACCCAAAACCGGCGCAAAGAGGAACTTGGAATACGAATTCCCAGTTGGGGAATATCTCTTTCTAAGAAAGATTGAATGAAATTCAATCTCCATTCATGGCTTTTTTGATCGGATGAAGCCAGAACGG
>CAZJOE010000346.1:0-2898 GCA_964547555.1 uncultured Elusimicrobia bacterium
CTCCAGCCACCTGAGAATCATGGTTCTCGAAGTGATGGGACGTCATGCCGGTTGGGTGGCTCTCTATACGGGAATTGCTTCGGCTGCCGATTGGATTCTCCTTCCTGAAAAAGAACCGGAAATCGAAAAGATGTGCGCCCATTTAAAAGTCGCCCACGCTCGAAAAGGCGTCGCTCTTGTGATTGCTTCCGAAGGAACGGAACTTCCTCAATATAAAAATGTGAAGCAGGAAGTGGACCAGTTCGGACACATGCTGCTCAAAGACCGGGGCGTCGGCGACGACTTGGCAAAACTTATTGAGAAAAATACCGGCATTGAAACCCGTTCAGCCACCATTGGTCACATGCAGCGCGGAGGACCGCCTTCTTTGTTCGACCGGATCCTGGGGCTTCGTGTGGGCGCGGCCGCGGCGGATGCCGTAAAGAGAAATGATTTTGGAAAGATGATGGCCATTCGCGGGACGGAAGTGGTGGCGGTGCCTCTTAAAGAAGCCACCGGCACGCTTAAAACCGTCACCAAAGAATGGCTCGAATTTGCCGAGGTCTTTTGGAAGTAAAAGAGTACACCTTCGAAACCCGCATCGCTTACGCGGACACGGACCGCATGGGTGTGGTGTACTACGGAAATTACTTTACGTTGTTTGAACGCGGCCGCACGGAACTCATGCGGAATTTGGGAATCCGTTACCGCGACCTCGAAGAAAAAGAACACGTTTACCTTCCCGTCGTTGAAGCGACTTGCCGCTATTTATCTCCCGCCCGTTACGATGATCTGATTAAAATTTCCACCACCATCGACAAGTTGGGCGGCGCCTCCGTCACCTTCGGCTACAAAATTTATAATTCTGAAACCGGAAAAGTCATCGCCGAAGGAATGACGCGCCATCCGTTCGTGAATGATCAATGGAAACCAGTCCGAGTCCCGTCCTCGATCCAACAACAGTTCAAGCCCCGGTAACGTGTGGGCACACCGCTTATTGCGGAGGGTGCTCACGACAATCGGAAGCTTATTCTGAACAGCTCGCTCGAAAAGAAACCCTCATCCGCACTGCTCTTCAAGAAATTCCCGTCGGACTTTTCCATCCCATTCTTTCTTCGCCGGAAACTTTTTATTACCGCAACAAAATGGAATTTTCTTTCGGCGATAATTTTGACCGCAACATTCTCAACCTTCCCGCGCCTGAAGGAACAGTCCATGTCGGACTTCATCCGAAAGGCCGATTCTCCTTAACGTCTCCCACTCCTGAATGCCGATTGTTGTCCAAAGACTCAACCGAAATCATGAAGATCGTCGGCGAATGGGCCACGGAATTTTCGATTCCCGTTTACGTCCGTCCCAAACATCGCGGCGTGCTTCGCCACTTGGTGATTCGAGAGGGGAAAAACACCAACGAGAGATTGGTCATGTTAGTGTCGACGACAGCGGTGACGCATGTGGACGTTCTTAAATCGAGACTTCAATCTTCGGGCATCCCCATCACCACTTTTTTATGGGCCCGTCATGATGGATTGTCGGATGTGGCCCGGGGAACTGAAGTTGAAATAGGATGGGGAGAAGGATGGATTCGCGAAAAACTCGGCCGAATTGAATTCCGTGTTTCACCCCATTCTTTCATGCAAACCAACACGCATGCTGCGGAGAGATTGATTAAAGTTTTACGCTCTTGGATTCAAGAAGGAAAAATCCTCCTCGACCTTTATTGCGGCGCCGGCACCATCGGCCTCAACTTGGCCGATTTATTCGAAAGGGTGATCGGCATGGAATGCGAACCCGAATCTGTCGCCAACGCCCGCGAAACCGCCGAGAGAAATGGAATCACCAATGCCAATTTCGAATCTGGTCGCGTTGAAAAACTCTTAGATAAATTCCCGCATGACCGGGCCCAAACCATCTGCGTGGTAGATCCACCCCGGGCGGGACTTCATCCGGATGTTGTTAAGGCGCTTGCTGCTTCTCAATTTACTTCTATTATTTATGTATCTTGCAATCCGATTTCGTTGGCGAAAGATTTAAAAGGATTGGAGGTCGCCTATGCCATTAAAGAGGTCCAACCGATGGATTTTTTCCCACATACCGATCACATGGAAACAGCAGTTTTCTTATCTATACGTGTTCAGCCGTGAAGCGCTAATTGGATCGCTTTTTTCCAAGGAAGGATTTCCACTCCCGAACTTAATTTTCTTGGAACCCGGTCTTCCAGTGATGCGACGATAAGGGGAATTTTTGGAAACCGGTTGTGAAAAGATGTGATGGTTCCCTCTGATAGATTGTTTTTTCCGCTTTTACATTCAATTCCCATCACGGGTTTCCCGGCTTTCATGAGGAGCAGATCTATTTCATGGTTTCCTTCCCGCCAGAATGAAAATTCAATGTCAGATTCATTGTAGTCTCGAAGCCGTACCAATTCGCGCACAAACCAGGTTTCAAAGAGGAACCCCATTTCATGAGGGGTGGGGGGATCGTTGAGCCGGTTGTGAATGGCGCGGACCACGCCGCAATCAAAAAAATAAAATTTGGGACGGGCCTTTTTCCTTTCGCTGCGATCCCAAGGCCATAGAAACTCTCCCAAGAGCGTATCTTCCAGAATCGAATAATATTCTTTGACAGTGCTCATGGGCACGGAGCACTCTCTGGAAATGTTGGCAAATTCGGTCATTTGAGCGTTACCTTGCACAGCCACTTGGAGGAATCTCTGAAAAGCTCCAACATTTCTTGTTAACGCTTCCGCTTGGATTTCCTCTTTGATGTAGGTTGAGTAATAGGACTTAAGAAGTTGGTTCGCCTCATGAAGTTCATTTTTTAAAACCAATTGAGTTATTTTGGGAAGTGTCCCCATGGAAAGGGCGCGGTCAAGATTAAAGTGATTTCCAATTTCCTCATGGGTTAAGGGATGCATAT
>CAZJOE010000347.1:0-2898 GCA_964547555.1 uncultured Elusimicrobia bacterium
GGCCCAAAATTATCGAGGTTGTTTTCCCAAACCCGATTTTGGATATGGATGTGCAGGAGCCTCTCTTCCTCGACGTTGATTGGGAAGACCAACTTATTCCTGGGTTAGAAAAATTGGTTTTGAATGGCCAAACAGAGCATCTGTTCAAGCTAGCTGAAAATCCTCCCGGCTTCTCAAGCAATGGGAGAGATGGATTGGTCAATATAAATGTTGGCAATGATTGGTATGTGGCCCATATAAGGCGCTCACTTGCCACAGAAGATCTTTCCGGGGGGAAGGTTGTTCTATCAAAGAAAGAAGTTTTCGATGTTCTTGGGTGGAGTTTAGATCAGTAAGTCGACCTTCTTCAGGCTCCACTTTTTCTTCCTGGCGACCGCCATGTGCTTTTGACACTTTATTTCAAGACGGCGGATCAATTCAACGTGTCCGTCATTATGTTGGAATGGGATAGGAAAAACAGAAAATTATTTAATCCTGAACCATTTATTTCCAGAGAGGATCCGATTCCAGGTCACCCTGCTTATCCATGGGATCTTCATTCCTCACCAGACCTCCTAAAGAACGGCAATCTAAGGGTGACTTGCTTTGACCAACAAAAACGTCCTATGGGCCCGGAGATTCGAATTAGTCATGCATCTAAGATAAGTCCGAGACGACAAGTAAATAAGTTGAACACAAAAGTGCCTGGAACAACTGCTGTTTCACCTTCTAAAAATATTCAAGCCATCACGCTAGAAATTTTGTTGAACGGCCCCGCGCTTTCCTTGCCCGGAATGCCGTCGGCCATGACGTTCGTGCAATTAATCCGCGCCGCCATTTCAGCGGCCAAACACGCGGGCATCTCGCATCCGAAAACAGACGAAGAATCCACTCGCGCAACACAGGCGCGGTTGAGTCAATCCGGTCCCGGAGAAACTCCCATTGATTATTCGAAAAAATTGCCTGATTTGACGGTCGGGTCTCTTGAGGGGCTTCCGGATCCGAATGTTAATCCTATCTCCGACATTTCTCCAGATGGGAAACGCCTTGTTGTAATGACGGATAAAGATGGAAGAAGAGTGGTTCAGCTTTACAATTGGAGTCAAGCAGATAACAAGTGGGTGGCGGGTTTGGTGATCGATAAAGTGCAAAACAGCGCAGGGGATCAGGTCACGATAAAAATCGGCCACATTGCTGAGCCCAAATTTGTTTCAAATGATTTTCTTCTTCTCACTTCAAATGGCGTATTTTTGCTTGTGAAAATTCACCCCGTCGGTACGGTCGAGTTGATTAAAGCGTTGACTTTTCCTGAGTTTCCTGATCATAGATTTGATCGTGTGATGGATGTCACTCCGGATGGGAGTCAAATAATCCTTAAGTATGAAGGAAATTCTGGCACCTCAGTTGTGAATCTTTCCAATTTTCTTATTTGTGATACCAATCTGGGAACGGATTGGCTTGTGACAAATGAAGCTCCAGTTTTTGAGGAAAATAAACCGATCATAGGTTCAAATGGAAAGAATTGGGGGAAGATTCATCAAGTTAAGTTTACACCCGATGGGACCCGTGTGATGTTTATGCAAAACGGGGACGGTCAATATTTTTCCATGAGTTTTGACCCCATCATGCGCACTTTCAAGGATTATAGAGAGGAAATAAAAATCGTGAGTGATGAAGAATTCCCCCTTGGGACCAACAAAAAATGGGAATTCCCCCATTTGAAAGGTCTTCTTCCAAATGGCTTGCTTATCGATCATACCTTTGACCATGGTCTAAAAAGAGAAAATGTTTTCTTAGTTCCCAAGCCTGGAACAAATGCCCCGACTCCAAGCGATCAACCTTCGCGTAAATTACTATCGAAAATGGCCAAGACAGATGGAGATTCCGCCCAAAAACTTTATGAGCAAATGAAAGCTTTGTTGGAAGATGTTCTCGCCAATGCAAAGCGCAAGCTTACACCTCAAACGCCTGAGAAGACGGAGGCAGAATTTGAAGTAGAACGACTACTTCCTGAGCCTGCGGGCCTCACCGGGCCTGGTGAAATTCCCATCGATTATTCCCAACCGCTTCCTGAACTTGTCGAAATGAGTATGGAGGGGTTGCCGGCAGATGCCAGTCTTATTCGCGATGTTTCACCGGATGGAACTAAGATCGTTGTTAAAGGCGACCTCGGCAATTTTAGAATTTATGATTGGAATTGGACTCAGAAAAAGTGGGAAGAAAGAGTGGATGGATACAAATCGATTGATCCAACAGGAACAGGGTATTGGCATGAAGAGGTTTGGTTTGTTGCCAATGATATTTTGTTGGTGAAAGCAAAAGACCTTTCGGATCAATTCTCTTATCTGTTGGTTCACGTTCCACCTTCAGGACCGATGAAATTGCTGAAGGAGGTGCAAATTCCGACGCCGGCTGGTTTTAAATTTTCCGAGGTGATTTGCCCAACTTCAGATGGTAAGCAGGTGTTTTTGAGAAATAAAGAAATCGTCCCAAAGGGTAAGTTTGGGGGCATGGTTCGTTTCGGTACTAACATCGATTCAAACTGGCAGTTAACTGAAGAAAGTCTCTTTGCTGATTTCGGCTCGGTTAAGGTCGCACCCAATGGGCTCATATGGAGAAAATCTGAAGAAACCAATAATTTTTTTATTATGAAAAATGAGCCCCTCGAGCTGACGCACCTTCGCCTTGAAAATATTCCAGTGGTATCTCAAAGCGACAAATTAATGGGCCTCTTGCCGAAAGGGATTCTTTTGAAACGCAGCGATCCCGGCGATGAGAGGATTGTTTTTCTGACGCCGAAGCCAAAAGCCGTCATTCCCGCGAAGGCGGGAATCCAGGCTGTAAACTTTTCTCAACAAAAGGTCGGAAACCTGGATCCCCGCCTTCGCGGGGATGACGGCTTATGAATTTATTTCTCCC
>CAZJOE010000348.1:0-2891 GCA_964547555.1 uncultured Elusimicrobia bacterium
CTGGAAGATGAGTTTAAAAGGATTCGAGCATGAACGATACATCTCCTGAAATTGAAAAAATTCTGTTTGAGAGAATGGGCCGGAAGACCTCGGCTGAACGTCTTGAGATAGGATGCAGAATGTTTGATTTTTCAAAAGAGATTGTCCGGAGTTCATTATTAAATAGCAATCCCCATATCTCGCCGGTCCAGTTGCGAAAGGAACTTTTCCTCCGATTTTATGGGCATGAATTCGAAGGATTGCAGAGAGAAAAGATATTGAATTGGATTTCTCGAACTAAAGAACATTTTTCGCCCGCCGAATGACATCGCCCACTGAAATCCCACCGACATAGTTGCCTGCAAACCGAAGGGGAAACTTTTCTTCCGTTTGCCGTAAAACTTCCATCCTTTTTTCATGCCCGATCGTGTACTGCGGAATGGCACGCGGGTAACGGATGAGGGCGAGAAGCTCCGGATGTTTTTGAAGACCCATGACCGCTTGCAGCGCAGTCACCGCTTTTTTAAGAATTTCTTGGTCGGAAAGGTCGAGCGCATGGGGGAATCTGGCTCCGCCGACAAACACGGTTAAAAGGGCCGTGTCTTTAGGGGCCCGGTTGGAAAAAATGCTGGAGCTGTATAGGCACCCCAATGTTTCCAGGTTTTCTGAGGGAGCAATTAAATGGCCGAAAGCATGAAGGTCACTTTTGACGTCTGAAGGTTTGACCGCCAAGTGAAGAACAGCAAGGGGAGCGTAAGGGATTTCGTTTAGGGCTTGAGCAGATTCTTTAGAAAAAGTCGAAATGAGCTTGGCCGCCTGATCGGCCGGAACCGATAAGATGAGTTTGTCCGCTGTGAATTGGAAGTCGGGACCTGAAAGGGTCCATCGGCCAACCTCCGGTGTGATACTTGTGAGGGAAGCGTTCAGGAGGGTGTCCTCTTCCATTTTTTTTAATAAGGATTGGGTCAGTGTTTCCATCCCGCCTACAAAAGATAAAAGACCTCGAGGAACAGATCGGGACCGTGATTTTTTGTCCGCCACCATTCCCCAAAACACACTTCCTTTATTTTTTTCCCATAGAGAAAGCTTTGGAAAAGCGCTGGCCGCTGAGAGCTGTTCGGGATCTCCCGCCCAGACTCCGCACACGAACGGCGCCACCAGGCGATGGGCCACTTCGGGTCCGAAGCGGCGCTTGGCGAAATCCAGCAAGGACTCATCTCCATTTCGAGAAGATTTCTTTATGAAAGGTTCGGCCAGGAGGCGGAAACGTCCTGAATTGGAAAGAAGTTTTGTTTTGAGTAAAGATTTAAAGGTCATCGGCACGGCCTGCAGCTTTCCATTAAATTGAATAAATCGAGGAAGTTTCGGATCTCCCAAAAGCAATTGGTTACTCAAATCAAGTTCATGGACCAAATCCATCATCTCGGCGGTGGGAAGGACGGTGTTCGGGCCCCATTCCAGCAGAAAACCGTCTTTTTTTTCTGATCGGATGGAACCTCCGGCCCGGGAGGACGCTTCAATCAATCGAACCGACTGATTTGATCTTTTTGCATAATAGGCGGCGGTTAATCCAGAAAGTCCGGCGCCGAGAACGGCGACATTGACGTGGGAAGACGATGTGATAGAAGTCATGTTGATTCGCGCATGATATCAAACCGGTCATCTGTTATAATTTGAACTCATGAAAATTAAAAATTACGCCCAATTTATTTTTGTGTCCCTTCTCCTCGTGGGAACCTATGTTCTCGCCGCCCAAAACAGCTGGTGGAAAAAAATCCTTCCCGGCGAATCACCTCCGCAAGTTTTAAGCGGCGCTCCCACCAAGCCGTTGGTGGAACCGCATCAAGATGTCGTTAATCTTCAGAACTCCTTCGCCGAAGTGGCCCAAGCCGTTAAGCCGGCTGTCGTCAATATCTCGGCTGTCCACATTTCTAAGGGGGAAAAAGATCCAAATCAATTCTTCTACGGCGATCCCAATGAATTTTTCTATAAGTTTTTCGGCGAAGAACCACCCCCTCAACAACGCCGCCAGCCGCGGGAACAGCGGACTGAGGGAACAGGATCGGGTGTTATTATCGACCCTCAAGGGTATGTTCTCACCAACAACCATGTGGTCCAAGGCGCGGATCAGTTAACGGTTACGCTTTTTGATGGGAAATCCATTAAAGGGACTGTTGTTGGCACAGATCCTCGCACGGATTTGGCCATCATCAGAATTAAATCTTCGGAAAAGTTTGCTTCTGTTCCGTTGGGTGATTCTTCAATCGCGCGGATTGGAGATTGGGTGTTGGCCGTTGGGTCCCCTTTCGGTTTGGAACAAACCGTGACCGCTGGGATTATTTCCGCTATTCGCCAATCGCTTAGCATCGAAGGAAGGTCTTTTAGAAATCTTCTCCAAACGGATGCGGCCATCAACAGGGGAAACTCAGGCGGGCCGCTTGTGAATATGCGAGGGGAATTGGTAGGAATCAATACGGCTATCTATGCTCCCACAGGAGTTTTCTCTGGTATTGGTTTCGCGATTCCCGTGAACGATGCTAAAAAAGTTCTTCAGGATCTAATTCAGAAAGGTTACGTGGAAAGAAGCTGGCTCGGTGTTGAAATTGCCGAGGTGGATGAAGTGATCGCCCAACAATTTGGAATTAGCAAACCCGGCGGAGCGCTGATCAACAATGTGCTTCCCAACTCACCGGCGGACAAGGCAGGTCTTCGGCGAGGCGATGTGATTGTGGAAATCAATGGGTCGACTCTCAAAAACGTTGTTGAAGTTCAGGATTTGGTGGGACGCACCCCTCCCAAAAGCACCATTTCAATTAAAGTGATTCGCGAAGGGAAACCCAAAGTGGTTAAGGTTGTGACCGAACTCATGCCCAAACAGGAGGAGGCTGGGGAAGGGGAAAAAGCCGAACCCA
>CAZJOE010000349.1:0-2870 GCA_964547555.1 uncultured Elusimicrobia bacterium
GACGTGGGGGGATCATGGTTGGAAACATCCGACATCACGCTGAAGACTGGAGCGTTGGACAACCGTTTAAAGGCGGGAGCCGGTTTTGGGTTTAGATTTAAAACACCCGTGTTTCCGATTCGGTTGGATTTCGGCATTCCTCTTAATCCACGACGTACCGACAATTTCCGGCAGGGGGATTCGCATGGCCTCCAGCCCTATTTCACGATTGGAAATATTTTCTAAAGGAGACGATTATGTCCATACTTCAAACTCTTTTCATGGGTCTGACCGCGGTCCTCGTTTTAACTCCGGTGTCGAGCGCGCTTGATATTCCTTTGACCGGCGGGGGAACCGGTGATACGGTAGGAATGAAAATTGGTTATGTTGACATGGAAAAGATATTCCAACTGTATCCCAAAACGCAGGACGCCAAAGTGGATTATTCCAAACAACTTAAAGCCAAAAGAGCGGAGTTGGCCGCCAGAGAGATTGAGCTTAATCAAGTTAAATCCAAAATAACCGTTTTAGAGGCGACGTTGAAGAATTCTCCTGTTCCTTTGGGAAAATCGGATGTGGCGGACGGAACGACGCCTCCTGTCGGCTCTGATGAAGCGGTGGATCCTGATATGGAAAATCTGGAAGCCAAAGAGCCGGCTTCCATCGCCGCCCTTAAAAAGGAACTGGAAGATAAGATGGCCGATTTTGAAGAGCAAAAGAAAAGAGCGCAAGACGATCTTTTTGCTTTTGAACGAAGGCAGAGCCAAACCATCCTCGGGACTATTTATCAAGCTCTTCGCGATTTGGCGGATGAAGAGCAAGTTACCATCGTGGTCGACAAGTCGAGTATTCTTTATGGCGACGCCAATATCGATTTGACGGACAAGTTGCAAAGTAAGGTCAGAGGATATTAGTGAAGTTTTCCGTTAAAGAAATTGCCGCCTTGCTTAACAGTCCCTTCACCGGAGAAGGGAGTCGCCTCATTTCGGGTGTGGCGGGCCTGGGGGAAGCCGGAGATTCCGATCTTTCTTTCATTAAAAACGCCGGAGATAAAAAAGTTTTAAATTTGTTTAAGGCCTCCAAGGCGGGATGTGTGTTGGTGCCGAAGGGAATCGCCGGCAATGGAAAGACTTTAATTGAAGTTTTAAATCCGATGGACGCTTTTGCAAAAATTCTTGAGGTCATTTCTAAAGAGAAGAATCCGTTTTCGCCGGGAATTCACCCGACCGCCGTGGTGGCGGCTTCCGCGCAATTGGGAAAAAATGTTTTCATTGGACCTTATGCCGTCTTAGAAGATCATGTTTCAATCGGAGACAACGTCCGCCTCAGCGCTTATGTTTTTATCGGGGCGCGGTCTAAGATCGGGAAAAATTCGCATCTTTATCCGCACGTGACTGTTCGTGAAGAATGTGTGGTGGGCAATGACTGCATCATCCATCCCAACGCGGTCATTGGCGCGGACGGATTTGGTTTTTATTTTGGCGGCGGAAAACACAATAAAATTCATCAGGTGGGAAATGTCGTGATAGAAGACGATGTCGAAATTGGCGCGGGAACAACCATCGACCGCGCCACCACCGGGTCTACGCGTGTGGGTCGAGGGACGAAAATTGATAATTTGGTTCAGATCGCCCATAACGTCGATATTGGTGAACTGTCTTTGATCGTTGCTCAAGTGGGAATCGGCGGTTCGACCAAAATTGGAAAAGGGGTCGTCATCGCCGGACAGGCCGGCGTCGCGGACCATATGTTGGTCGGAGACGGTGCCAAAGTGGGCGGAGGCGCTGGCGTGCGGGGACATCTCGAACCCAATGCGGTTGTGTGGGGAACTCCCGCCATTCCCCTGCAAGAAAAATTAAGGGAAGTTATTCTTCTTAAAAACCTTCCGAAAATTCTGGCGAAGTTAAGGAAAGGGCAGTGAAGCAGAAAACAATTAAAAGCGAAATTATTATTAAAGGCGTCGGACTTCATACAGGCCGAAAGTGCAAAGCGATTTTTTTACCGGCGCCGGAAAACACCGGCATTACTTTTATTCGAACGGATGTGGCGGGCCGTCCTCAGTTTAAAGCGCATGTCGATCAAGTGGTGGATATCATTCGGGGAACCACGCTGGGTGATGGCGAGTCGCGGGTTTATACCATTGAACATGTGCTGTCGGCTCTCAATGGGTTTGGCGTCGATAATGCCACGATTGAATTAGACGACAATGAGCCGCCCGTGGCGGATGGAAGCGCCCAAGCCTTCACGGACGCTTTGCGGTCGGTGGGAACTGTCGAACAAAATGCGGACAAGGTCTTCTATTCGGTTGAGCAACCCTTTGAATACAACGCGAATCAGACCCTCATCCGGATTGAGCCGTCGGATCATTTTGAAGTGACGTGTGAAATTGATTACAGTCATCCACTTTTAAAAAATCAGGTTTTTACTTATACCTCTCTCATGGATTACGAAACCGAAATAGCTCCGGCCCGGACTTATTGTTTTGATTATGAAATTGAGGCGCTCAAAAAAAGAGGGCTCGCCAAAGGCGGATCTCTTGATAACGCCATCGTGATTGGCCCGACTGGAATTTATAATCCGGGCGCTGCCTTACGGTTTGAAAACGAATTTGTCCGGCATAAAATTTTGGATTTAATGGGAGACCTGATGCTTTTGGGCCGGCCGCTTAAAGGCCGCGTGACAGCCAAGCGTTGTGGCCACGGGCACAACATAAAATTTTTGAAGCAACTGCTTGCTGAGCGGCCTTTTCCTCGACCCGTTTCCGTTTAGCTAAACACCGCTTGCCTTTAAAACCGATTTAAATCTATTACCAGAAGGAGCCTTTATTATGGAAACAACCGATCAAAAACCGGCGGCGCGTCGCAGTGATGTGAACTGGCTCGGTCATGTCA
>CAZJOE010000350.1:0-2860 GCA_964547555.1 uncultured Elusimicrobia bacterium
GCTGCGCTGCGGCCAAAGAAGTAAAAGGAGGGCAAATAACGACGTCCGCTTCCAATCCTTGGGGAATTTGAGGGATGAATTCCGTTAGGAAAGCCGTGGTTTCCGCGGGAGTTTTAAACATCTTCCAGTTGGCGGCGATGAGGGGCCGGCGACTGGCATTTTGAGTTGAGGGCATGAGGGATCTCCTTGATCGTCTAAAATTCTTTTATTTGCGGCGTCATAAAAACAACCACCGTCGTACGCCTAAAGTCTTTTTTCTTCCACCTAAAAAGCATTCCGAGCAGCGGAATCTTCCGCAAGATCGGCACGCCTTTGATGGTTTCGGTTTTGGCCGACTGTACCAATCCCGCGAGCGTCAAGGTGGTTCCGGGCTTCACTGTCACATGAGACGTCACTTCTCTTTCCGACAAACCGGGGACAGAATTCCCGGATAAAAACACTCCATTGGTTTGGTCTGGTGCGCTGACCGCCGCCCGAATCTTCATTTCTATACGGCCGTCTTTTAAAACAGTTGGCTCAATCTTTAACCCAACGCCATACGACTTAAATTCCACATGCGTCGAGCCCATGGAAGAGCTGGTGATGTAGGGAATTTCTCCCCCCGCTTGAAATGTCGCCTCGGTGCCTGAGTCGGTGAGGAGGTTGGGATTGGCTAATAATTCCGCCGCCCCCTCTTGAATTAAGAAATGCAAATCTCCCCGCAAATCATCAACACCAGAATCTTTTCCGATGGTGAAACCAATTTTCCCCGACCAGTCGGTTCCCAAGCTTGAAGCCTTGGAGTTGTCGATTTCAGCCACTTCCACAAATACTTCGACGGGAATCCGGTCTGAGCGTGATGCCGCACCGGCAACGCTCGAAATACTCCAGAAAAAAAGAGAAAGCCAAAATCGCCTCCCCACTTTACTCTCCACTGCTTTCGGAAGAACCAACGCTTTCCGATACACCTTGAACCAATGATTGCCCGGCCCGCTTATAGGCTTCTTTTACATCTTCCCGGAATGTCTTGAACACAGCCACTGCCGCCAAAGCCGCTAACGCGGTGACGAGAATGTATTCAACGATCCCCTGCCCTTTTTGAATGAACGCTCTTTTTCTAACCATCTTATTTCTCCTTACTGACCCCGGTTGATATTGAGCAAAACCGAGGGGAGAAATGCCGGATGCGGTGGTCAGATTTAATTTTTCGAGGGGGCTGGGATCATATCAAACGTCTTAATCGGTTGGGAATGGTCTTTAATTTTTCAGGAAGAGGGGCTTCCTTGGACTGGATTAAAACCCAAAAAGCTTCTCCCATGGCGTCGGGATGGGTCAGCTGCTGAAGACCTCCGATTCTTTTTTTCTGCTCAATGGGATCGAGCGCTTCTAAATATTTTTGGATCCGTTCCGCCCCCATAAAACTCAGGAAAATTCCTTGCGAACAAAAAAGATCTGGCTGAAGGCCCACGGTGCGGCCTGCTTCAGCGATTTGAGTGAAATCGATATGAGCGGTGATGTCGTCCTTACCGATGGCCGCTAATGGATTTTGATGAGCTTGGTGAGAAGTGAAACACTGCCATGTGCCCTTGGATCTCTTGGGACTATAAAGAAAGGGACGAGGAAAACCGTAATCCACCGTGGCCATGTATCCCCGCGCCAACATCGACCCCCATTCTTGAATCCACGACGAAGCCAACGGACGAACTTCAATTTCTTGTCCCTCCTCAATTTCGATGCCGGTGATCCCGAGGCGAGTTAAAAATGAAACATCATTAAAATCTATTTCCGTTTCTTTTAACGATCCTTCAGAAAAAGAAACCATTATTTCTTTCCATCCAGACCCGATCTTGCGAAAGCGGCGAAAAGGAAGCGCATCAAAAAACTCATTGGAGAAGAAACAGCCTTCCAGTCCCCCGGGCGCTTCGATTTCATCGAGGGAAGAGACCACGCGGCATTTCGGAAAGCGGGACAATTTCCGGACCAGTTTTTCCCGCGCCGGCCGGCCGGCTTCAACCGCCCAGAACCGCATTCTTTTGAGCTCATTTCTTTTTTCGAGTTCGTGAATAATGCCGAGTAAAAATTCTCCATCGCCGGCTCCCCACTCCACCAAAGAAAATTGGTCCGTCCCCAACGTTTTTTTCATTTCGATGATGGCGTCCGCCCAAATGGAAGGAAACAAAGAAGAAACTTGGAGAGAAGTGAAATAATCTCCGCCCCGGCCGCGAGGGGAAATATTCTTGCTGTAATAACCGTAGCGCGGATGATACAAGGCGAGCCCCACGAATTTTTCAAAATCCATGGGACCGTAGCGTTCAATCTCTTGTTCGATGAGAAGTGTTCCAGGGGTTTTCTTCATACTCGTTCCAATTGATGAATGGCCCATGCCGCATGATCGCGAATCATTTCTTCCGGGTCCGTTCTGAGAGTTTTTAAAACAGGAATTAAGTTCTTCTCGCCGGAATTTCCGGCGGCCACGCAGGCGTTTCGAATGAGCCCTTTTCTTTTCGCTCGAGAGAGAGGCGTCTTCCCCCATTTTTCTTTAAATATTTTTTGGTCCGGAACCGCCAAAATTTCCTCCAGTGAAATCCAAGCCCCCACGCCGCGGTCCGCCTGGAACTCCGGCCAGCGGGTTTCATAAGCGCGCGCGTTAAAGGGACACACATCTTGGCAAACGTCGCACCCAAAAATCCAATCGCCGAGGAGCGGGCGCAGTTCCGGCGTGATGGCCCCCTTATTTTCAATGGTGAGATAGGCAATGCATTTGTCGGCTCTTAAGTTATATGGGCCTTCGAAGGCGTTGGTCGGACACGCCACCAAACATTTTGTACATCCACCACACCCCCCTTCGCCAAGGCTACGGGGGGCAAGTCCCTCGGCCTCA
>CAZJOE010000351.1:0-2859 GCA_964547555.1 uncultured Elusimicrobia bacterium
AATCCAAATAGGCACTGTTCTCAGGATCAAGCGCGATGGCGTCGTTGACCAACTTTTCGGCTTCGTCAAGTTTGATGTTCCTGTCCGCGTAAGAATACCCAAGGTAATTCATGGCCATATGGAATTCCGGATCCATCTCGATACATTTTTTAAGCTCGGCCTCCGCGGCGGCGGGCTGGCCCATTCGGTCGAATAAAGTTGCTTGGTGAAAATGATGTTCGGCATTTTCCGGATCGATCGCTATTAGTTTCCCCACCGCTTCCACCGCTTTTTGAAATTGACGGTCTTGTTCGTAGGCGACGGAAAGGTACCGCAGAAAATCGGCGTTTTCCGGCTCGTCTTCGGATAATTTTTTAAGCAACGCAATGGCTTCCTTCTTTTGGCCGACCTGCGAATAATAAAAAGAAAGCCGCAAAAGCACGCCTGGCTCAGGCGCTTTCTCCGCGACTGTTTTTAAAAGGCGGATCGCTTCATTCCAATCGCCTCGATTTTCGGAAAGGAGAGCCAGCCAAAAATTGGCCGAAGCGCTATTGGGGGCGATCGATTGGGCTTTTGAAAACGCGTCAAAGGCTTCGGCCATTTCATCGTGCCGGTACCGAAGTTCTCCGATTCGCAGAAGAAGCGGTAGATTGGTCGAGTCTTGGACCAGCACTGCTTCGTAATGTGAAATCGCGGTGGTGGTATCATGCTGGATCTCCGCAATTTGCGCGGTGGCCAAGTGGCCGCGAATGGATTCAGGATCCAAGTCCAAAACGGCGGTCCAGGCGGTTTTTGCTTTTTCCAAGTCTCCGGTGCTTTGATAGAGCTGAGCCAACCGCTCTTGAATTTCAACCTCATGGGGATGGCGAAACAAATAATCAATATAAAGCTTAATGGCGCGCTTGGGATCTTTCGGGGTCACGGCCAGGGCCAAATTGACCAGCGCTTCGGCTTCATCAGGACCCAGCTCCACGGCTTTTTTTAAATGGAGTTCCGCTTTCGACTGATCTCCCAAAGCCCAAAAAATCTGCCCGGCTAGAATCCGCGTCTTGATATTGCTGGGCTCTAAAGCGATGGCTTTCTCCACATTGGCGGCCGCTTTTTCAAATTGATTTTGCCGAAAGAACAATTCCGCAATCGCTTGATGAAGGTAGGCACTTTCCGGGGAGAGCGTGATCGCTTTTTGATAATGCTCTTCAGCAAGGGCCCAATTCCCCTGTGTTTGTTCGATGATGGCTTTTAAATAATAACCGTAGGATTCCGAGGACTGGCCGGATTGATCCGCCCCAAGGAAAGACCCGGACGCCGATAACACCAACGCCAAGATGGTCATTTTTAAATAATTACTTTGTTTCATGTTTATAAATCCTTTCTCATCAAAAGAGATTCTTCTCCCCCGGGATAACCTTGAGGTCGGCGACCGGTCACTTGGAACCCCCCTTTTTCATAGAGCCTGTAGGCGGGCGTGTTGTTGGGGTCCACATCCAAAAAAAATCGGTTGACACCGCAGGCGGCGGCCCATTCCATAAGCCGGCGCAGCAACTCCGTTCCTCTTCCTTGCCGGCGGCGCTCAGGCCAAATCATAATATTTAACAGATACGATTCCTCATCAATTACTTGTAAGACGCCGTAACCGGTCACAACGCCCTCCTCTTCTAAAACCAGTGTTTGCTGAACGGGTGAATCCAGAGTTTCTAAAAATTGCTGTTCGGTCCATGGATAAGGACGCCCGTGTTTTTCCCAATCCGCGAACAAGGCGGCCTCGGTCGGTTTCATCGCCCGCAGGCCGACACTTTCGGGAACGATCATCATGCGCGTAATCTTCTCTCGGCCCAACTGGGTTGAAGATAAAGTGGTTGGATTTGTTTGTAATCAAATGCCGTCCCCTTTTTAGCGCCCTTTATTTTTCGGACGGCCACTTCTGCCACACTTTCCGGATGCGGAAATTCCTCTGTCCGAAGTAAGGAAATTCTCTTTCCACGAAACCTTATTTTTTTAAGCGCCGGTTCCACTTCTTTGTTCGACATCCAGGAGGGAGCCAGCAAAGGCTTTAAGGAATCATCCTTTTTATCTCGGAAATACGCGGCCACATATGTTTCGCCTTCCAAGGCGCGCAGCAAAGACACCACGCCCCCGTTTCCGGTTTTTTTATTTTTAAATTTCTTATGGGCCATGGCTTCCAAACTCGAAACGCCCACCACGGGAACTTTTAACGATTGCCCCAAGGCGCGCGCGACCGACACGCCGACCCGGACCCCCGTAAAACTTCCCGGTCCGATGTCGACCGCGATAACGGCGATATCTTTTTTATTTCGCTTCGCTTTTTTAAGCGAGGCGTTTAAAGTCGGGACCAACAAATCAGATTGGCGATGAGCGTCCGTCGAATAGTAAGTGGAGATTTTTGAACCAGTACGGACCTGAGGGTCCCAGGAATAAATGGAGACCCCCAGATGAACGCCGGTGGTCTCGATCGACACAAGAATTTTCATAGAGATTTTAAGAGGGCGCCGTGCCGTTTTCCAACCGCGGTAAAAACAAACGTCCGCTCCGTGGGTTTTTCCCTTGGAGTAATCCGGATTTCCAAACGCTCGGCCGGCCAGATTTTTTTAAACCGGTCCGCCCATTCGATGAGAACGACTCCTCTCTCAATTTGCCCAAGTCCGGTGAAATAATCTTCAATTCCAATTTCTAAAAGTTCTTTGGGAGTCACTCGGTAAAAATCCAAATGATGAACAGGAATTTTTCCAGGAAAGGATTGGGCCAAAATAAAAGTGGGGCTGAGCGCTTGTGCTTTGATTCCCAGACCTTTCACCACTCCTTGCGAGAAAGTGGTTTTTCCCGCCCCCAGGTCCGCGATAAATAAAATCACGTATCCTTTTT
>CAZJOE010000352.1:0-2834 GCA_964547555.1 uncultured Elusimicrobia bacterium
TGGGAATAAAGCGTCTCCTTAAAAATATTTCCAGTGTCGACTTGGCCGGGGATTGGAAAAATTTCGCCCCCTCTGAAAAAACCCTTCTTTTCCGCCTTATGTCAGACCGCGATGCCAGCACGCTGTTCGAAGAATTGGAACCGGAAGACCAAGCCCATCTTTTAAACACTCTCGGCGACGCCGAATTGGAAAGCATCATTGGAGACATGACGCCCGAGGAAGCGGCGCGGATTTTCCGGCGGCTCCCGGAACGGACCGTCAAATCTCTTTCCCGGCTCATGGAAGTGGACAAGCAGGAAGTGATCCAGGAGATCATGAAGTTTCCCAAAAATTCTATTGGCCATTGGATGCACATCCAACGTGTGGCTCTCAGCCACTCCTTAACTTCATCTCAAGCTATTGAAAAAATCAAAAGAGTGACCCGCCTGGGAAAAGGAGGAGATCCAGACGGATACTATGTGACGGATAAGGCCGGGAAACCCATCGGCTATGTTTCTTTGCGGGAATTGATCGCCGCTCCTTCTAGAACAAAAATCGCCGACTATATGAGCTCGGTCCGCCTGCTGCTCCTTCAAGCCAAGAATGATCAAAAAGACGCGATCCAGCTTTTCACCAAGTATCAACTTTCGATGGCTCCGGTCGTGGATGAAAAAGAAAAATTCCTGGGATATATTCAAGCCGAAGACATCCTCCCCTTGGCTCAAAAAGAATCCACTGAAGATATTCAAAAAATGGGTGCCACCGCTGCCTTGGAAGTTCCCTATTTCCAAGTCTCCTACGCCACCATGATTAGAAAACGTATTCCCTGGTTGTTCGTCCTGTTCATGGGCCAACTTTTAACGGCGACCGCCATGTCTTTTTTTAAAGACGCGTTAGATAAAGCGCTGGTCCTTGCCTTGTTCATTCCCTTAATTATTTCCAGCGGAGGCAATTGTGGATCGCAGGCGGCCACGTTGATTGTGCGTGCGCTGGCGCTGAAAGAAGTGACCTTTAGAGATTGGTGGAAGGTCGTTTACCGGGAATTTGGAATGGGGCTCACACTAGGAATCTTCTTGGGAACTCTGGGATTTTTTCGAGTTTACCTAGAAGGATCTTTGTCTCACGGATACGGAGGAAGTCCTTTTCCGATGGCTCTAACGGTGGGATTCGCTCTGCTGTTGATTGTTTTATGGGGAACGATGTCGGGATCGTTGCTGCCTATTTTTCTTCACAAGCTCGGGTTCGATCCCGCCGTCGTCTCCGCACCCTTTGTCGCGACCCTGGTTGATGTCACCGGCCTTTTAATTTACTTCGGAACCGCGACGGTGATTTTACGAGGAACTCTCCTTTGAACTTTTACGCCGTTAGCGGCTTCATTGTTTTTCTTGCGAGTTTTTTGTCTGGCTTTTTCGTTTTGCTCCAAAATCCGCGTGATAGAAAAAATATCCACTTCTTTTTCTTCATGCTGAGCTTGGGTTTATGGAGCGGGTTTTACACTCTTTGGCAGAGCGCCGACAATCCGGTCTCAGCCCTTCGATATGTCCGCCTTCAGATGGTGGCGTGTGCCTTCCTGCCTGTCACTCAATATCAAAGTCTGTTGATTCTTCTTGACGCAGAAACTCCAGGCCGAAAAAAGTTTTGCGCCTTTCTTTATGCCCTAGCGATCGTGATTAGTTTTTTTGGATTCTCCCCTTATTTCATACCTCGCGTGGAACCGAGGCTGGGATTTCCTTACTGGCCGGTACCGGGTTTCTTTATCCACATTTTATTTGCTGAACTCCCTATCCCCTATTTCGCCAACCTTCGGCTGATCTGGGACCAACAGACGAAATCTTCCGCTCTAGCGCAAAATCAGCTTCGTTGGTTGCTATTGGCCAGCATTGTAGGATACGGGGCCGGAGGGACCAACTGCCCTCTCTGGTATAACATTCCCGTCAAACCTTATCCCATGGCGTTGGTGGCATTCATGCCTGTTATATCGGCGTTTATTTTTTTCAGACTAGGACTTTTCGATATCCGCCTTTTTTTGCGACGCTTCTTCCTTTACTTTGCGACGTGCTTGGCCGTGGGTCTTTGTTTTTCCCTACTGGCATACTCAGTATTCTCATCCTGGAAAATCGCGCTTCTTCCCTTGGCGATGTCCTTTCTTTTCCCCCCTATTTTTCAAGGAGGCCGCTCTTTAATCGAGGCTTTGCTCGTGAAAACCTCCTATTGGCGCAGCAGCGTGGCGCTCAAATCAGTCGGAGCCAGCGTCGGGAAAATAAAAGAGTCCACTTACACCTATGATGATCTCGCAAAAAATATTGTTTCCTCACTTTTGAACACGTTCCCGATTGAGATGGCCGCTGTTTATTTTTATGACTTATCCCGCAAAGAACTCCACCTGCGCGCTCAAAGAGGAATGAAGAGTCCCATGGCAGCCAATCTCAAATACAACCGGACCACATTTGCAATTTCCGATTCGGATCCCTTGATGATTCATATGAATGGCCGGCCTGAAGTGGTCAGTATGGAGGGTCTGCAAGAAGAATTACGGGCGATGGGCCAGGGCCAAGATCTTATCGACACCTTAAAAAGAATTGAAGCGGACATTTGCGCGCCTTTTCTTTTTGAAGGAAAGGTTAAAGGGATGTTGGTCTTAAGTAAGAAAAAAGACAACACACTTTTCAATACGGAAGACGTCGAAGCCATCTATTCCTTCGCTCGGATGGGAGAAGAAATCATGCGCTACATTATGGGGATGGAAACAGAACTCAAGCACACCACGCTTTATTCTCATGACATGGCCCATGACATTCGGTCCGTTCTCCCATTGCCAGCCTTCTTGTTGCCTCCCATGGCGACACAACAATCGG
>CAZJOE010000353.1:0-2820 GCA_964547555.1 uncultured Elusimicrobia bacterium
GACGGGTTCGTGGCGGCCCGGCATATTTATCTGAAACATCCGAACGTAAAAATATTTTTAATGTCTGATCCCGCCAAATTTAAAGGCGACGCCCTTCTCAACTTTCAAATTTTGAGCAAATTGGGACTTGAGATCGCTTCTTACTCGGAATTTCCCAAAGATAGAAAAACCAAATTTCAAAACACGCCGATGATCATTATTGATTGCATGGTGGGAACAGGACTTCACGGTCCCTTGGAGGGGGTCCTGGTTGACGCTATTAATCAAATAGTGGATTTAAAAAGATTTCACAACGCCAAAGTGACGGTTGTCTCCGCTGATATTCCATCGGGATTGCATGGAGATAGGGGACCCGAATTAGCCTCAATCGTTAGAGCCGATATAACTGTGACCTTTGGCTGCATTAAAAAAGGATTGGTTGAGCCCAATGCAAAGGCTTACGTTGGGAAATTAGAAGTGGTTGATATCGGGATACCGGAACCTCTGCTCAAAAGTTTCGTCGCGTAAGCAATAAACAAATGGACATCGCCGGGCATTTACTTGTAAATTTAGAAAAATCATTTTTAGGGGAGAAATCGACATGATTACGGGTCTTGTTTTGGTGAGACTGCAAGCGGGTCGCGAGCAGCAAACGCTTACGAAAATAAAGGAGATTAAGGGAATATCCCACGTATCGGCTGTTTATGGACGATGGGACTTGGTGGTCGATGTCGAAGCCGATGATCTTCCCAAAATGAGCCAATTGGTTGTAGGCAAACTGCGCACCGTTCCTGGAGTTGCGTCCACCGAAACACTTGTCACAACTGCAATCTAACCGCCAGCCTCCGGTCATTCTTTCCGAAGCCCCGTTGCCATTTCTCGGCACGGAAATCCATACCTTACCCAATGGTCTTCGCCTCATTCTTAAAGAAGACCATACCGTTCCGGTCGTTTCTCTTCAAGCCTGGGCCCGTTGTGGCGCTGTGAATGAAACACCGTCCATTTTTGGAATCTCTCACGGCCTTGAACACATGGTCTTTAAAGGGACGCCAACCCGTTCCGCTGGTGAAATCACCCAAGCCATCGAAGGTCAAGGGGGGTATATCAATGCCGCCACTCAACTTGAAACAACCCACTATTACATTGATGTCCCTTCCTATGGTGTCAAACAGGCCCTGGACGTTTTGGCCGATACCCTTCTCCATCCCACCTTTCCTCAGGAAGAACTGGAACGGGAACGTTTGGTTATTTTGGAAGAAATTCACAGCCGCGACGACAGTCCCGATGCCACCTTATGGGATGAATACATTTATCAGGTCTTCCAAGGAACACCCTATGCCATCAAAGTGATTGGCAATGAAAAAACGGTTTCAGCAATGTCCCGGGAAGATCTTTATACTTACTTTCGCTCCTTCTATGTCCCCGATAACAAGTGCATCGTCGCCGTCGGTGATTTTGATAAGGAAACCTTTCTAAACCAACTTTATTCGTTGTTCTCCTCTGAAAAAGCGGGAACGGCCCCTTTGGCGCCGATTGTTTCAATTCCCACGCACGAAATGACGAAACGCGTCATTAAAAGACCCGTTCAGCAAACTTATATCGCCATGGGACGGCCCGTTCCCGGAATGGATAGCAAAGACTTGGTGGCTCTCGATGTGTTGTCCGATATTTTTGGAGGAGGAGCCAGCGCTCGTCTTTATCAAAACCTTCGCGAAAAGAAACAATTGGTTCTCTCCATTGCTTGTGATTACACGCCGTTCAGCCAACAGGGGCTTTTTAGTTTCTTTGCGGAAGCCCTGCCTGAGAATGGGGACGCCGCCCTTCAAGCCATTCAAGATGAAATCAATGATTTGGACCAACACCCGATAAGACCCGAAGAATTGGCCAGGGCCAAAGCGCGCATTAAAAGTGAATGGCTCCATGGATCAGAAATGCCACGCGGCCAGGCCTCCACCTTGGGTTCATTGGCCGTGTTTAAAAGGGAAAGATTGGTGACCACCTATTTGTCTCAAATCGAAAAGTTAACAATTGAAAACGTCATGCAGGCTTACCGGGACTATTTAAAAGACAAACCCTTTCATATCACCCAACTGGTGCCTCGTGATTGATCGCGTTCAATTATCAAATGGTCTTACCCTTATTTACCGGACCACGCCCCAAGATCCTATCGCCGCCTGCCATTTGTTTCTTAAGAACGGCGCGTTGACCGATCCGGACAAATTACAGGGACTCACCACTCTGCACTGGTCTCTTTTCACCAAGGGAACCAAGAAACGAACGGCTCGACAAATCGTGGAAGATGTCGAAATGCTGGGCGCTTCGACGGGCGCGGGAGCCACTTACGATTATTCTGAGGTCTCTTGCCACGCGCCGGCCGATCAGATCCAAACCACGATCGAAGCCATGGCGGAATGTCTGTTTGAACCGGCGTTTGAAGAAAGTGAAATTGAAAAAGAAAAGAAAGCGCTCCAAGCGGCGATTCGGTCCAAGAAAGAAAGTATTTTCTCCGTCACTCACGAAGAGTTATCCAAACATCTTTATCCCGGACATTCGTATGGGCGCCCGGCCAGCGGAACCGAGAAAACAGTCCAGCTCGTGACAAAAGCGGATTTGCTGGCCCAACATAAAAAAATAGTGAACCCTGAGGGGGCCATTTTTACGATGGCTTCCAATATTTCATTCAAAATCATCCGGCCTTTCTTAGAAAAACTTTTTGGACCCACCGCCTGGCCGGCCTTTAAAGGGGAACAAAACTCCATTAAGTCCACTGTTCCTCCCAAGGAATCGGCGGAATTTAAGTGTTCGACCCAATTTGAACAAGCCTATCTGATGCTGGGCTAT
>CAZJOE010000354.1:0-2808 GCA_964547555.1 uncultured Elusimicrobia bacterium
CGAGCAGCGCCCGGGCGGATGGTGGCTGCCGGTGTTTGGTCGGGTGTCCCCGCCCCGGAAATTCAGCTTAATGTAAATAAGGAACGCGCCGCGCGGTTGGGCCTCACTGTTTCCGATATCGGTCAGACCGCAAGCGCCGCCTACCACGGGCGGGACGTCACCAAGATTCATCGGGAAGGAAAAGAAATTCCGGTGAAAGTACGGCTTAGGAATGAAGACCGCGCGTCCGTCCAGCAGCTCCGCGGTTTGCTTCTTCCACTGTCCGGCGGCGGAACTATTCCGCTTTCAGATGTCGCCACGCTCGGATTTGCCGAATCCCCGTCTCAGATTTCCCGGGTCGACCAGGAGCGAAGCGTTCTCGTATCCGCTGACACCGGCGATGGTTTTTCTTCCGCCAGCCGGAAAAAAGCGGAATCGATTATTAAAGGGTTTTCATTTCCCCAAGTGTCTGTTGAAGAAGCCGGGGAGAAAAAATCCGAACGGGAATCATTCCGGAGTTTGGCTTTCACGATTTTGGTTTCAATTCTGTTGGTATACGCCATCATGGCCATGCAGTTTGAATCTTTGTTTCAGCCACTCCTCATTCTTTTCACGATTCCTTTATCCGTCATCGGAATGGCGGCCGGTCTATTTATCACGGGGAAATCCTTAAGCGCCGTCTCCGGCATGGGGCTTTTGCTGCTGGGCGGAATTGTGGTCAACAACGGAATCGTCCTCATAGATTTTGTGAACAGCGGGATCAAAGAGTCCAAGAGCTTAACGGAATCGCTTTTGGAAGGATGCCGGACCCGCCTTCGTCCCATTCTCGTCACAGCCACAACCTCCGCGATCGGACTTGTTCCTCTCGCGCTCGGAATTGGGGAAGGCGCTGAACTTCAAGCTCCGATGGCGATCACGGTTATTTTCGGAATGATGGTTTCAACGGTTCTCACGCTAATCGCTTTGCCAAGTCTATTTTTGATTGTCGATGAATGGAAAACCGCGCGTTCCAAAGTCGCGTCGGTTGTGCGGGAAGGAGAGACGGCATGAGCGCCTATCAACTGGCTCTATTAGGCGGCTTTGTTGTTTTGGTGCTGGGGCTTGCACGCCACTTCACCGGATTCGCCTTGTCGCGGCCGGTCTCACTTTTGGTCAGTCTGGTTGGGCTTGGTTTGGGCGGATTGCTTGCATTCATATTTTTGCCGGTTGAACTAATGCCAAACGCCAGCTTCGGCGTCATCACAATCACAACACCAATTCGAGGCGGCATGTCTCCGCTCGATGTGGAAAATCTTATCTCGAAACCCATTGAGGAGGCGGTTTCTCCGGTCGCCCATGTGCGGGATATTTTCTCTAACTCCAAAGTTGGCAAGTCGGTCGTGTCGCTCGAATTTGAACCTGGGACCAACATGGATTTCGCGGCTCTGGACGTTCGGGAAAAGTTCTCAAAAGTCCAAGGCGATCTTCCCCGCGAAATCGAGCATCCCATCATCGCCCATTACCGGGAATCGGATGTCCCTGTTTTTATTTTCGCGCTGACCAGCTCGCGCCAATCGCCGGAAGAATTAAGGACGCTGGTGGACGGCGGCCTTAAGGAAAAACTTTTGCGGGTAAAGGGCGTCGCTAATGTGGACGTGGCGGGAGGACGCGAGAGAAAGATTATCATCGATGTTGATCGTTTTCAGCTCGCGGCCAAAGGACTCGATATCCGCCAGGTTGTGCAAGCCATCGAAGAGTCGAATTTGAACCTGCAAACCGGCGCCATCCAATCCAACGCCGTGACAACCTCCATCCGCGCCGTGGGGCAATTCGCCAACGTGGGGGAAATCGAGGAAACGGTGATTGGGATTTCCAAGCAGGGGACCTCGCTTCATGTAAAAGACGTGGCCCATGTCCGAGACAGTTTCATGGAGCTTGAAAGCATGTCCCGACTTAACGCGGCCTCCGCCGTCACTGTTTATTTGCAGAAAGAATCGAATGGCAACACGGTCCAAGTGGTGAAGCGGGTCAAGGAAGTGTTAAAGCCTTTCAAAAAGGAGCTCGCCGCCGACACGCAATATGTGGAGATTTCAAACCAAGCGGAAGCCATCCAGGAAGCGCTTCGCTCCGTCCGGAGTTCTCTCTTCATCGGAATCATTCTCGTCATGCTCGTTTTGGGATTTTTCCTCGGCATCAAATCCGCTTCGGCAGTGGCGCTTAGCATTCCGCTCGCGACTTTGGTCACGGGAGCGGTCATGTATTTGGAAAAACTTTCTTTAAATGTGATGACGTTGTCGGGGCTCGCCCTCGGGATCGGCCTTCTGGTCGATAATTCCATCGTCGTGCTGGAAACCCTTTATAAGGCGCTCGAAAGAAAAACAGACGATCTTAAATCGGTCGTCTTAAAGGAAGCGGCGGCGGTGACACCGGCCATCGTTGGCGGAACATTGACCACCATTGTCGTCTTTGTTCCTTTCCTGCTCCTCTCCAAACAAATCCAAATCCTATACGCCGGCGTCGCCATCACCATCACGGCCGCTTTGGTGGCGTCGCTTTATGTCGCCCTCACGACGATTCCGGCCTATGTGATAAAGACAAAAAATTCCGAGCTTCCGAGCCGGTGGAAATCAATGGCCGGTTTTCAAAACGCTTTTCCCCAAGCTCAGGCTTTTACCCAAAAACTTCAGGACAATTATTCCCAGCTTCTTCCGCGGGTGATTGCGAAAAAGAAAATGTTTCTGTTCAGCATCGGAGCGCTCTTCCTGGCCGCGGCGTATGTTTTTCAATTTCATGTGCAGAAGAATTTCAGCATGGGAGAGGAACGAAACGAGTTTGTTGTTTTCGTGGAGC
>CAZJOE010000355.1:0-2803 GCA_964547555.1 uncultured Elusimicrobia bacterium
TTTGAAGAGTGGACCACGTTTCCGGCTTGAAGCGTTTGGTTGGACTTTCTGTTACAAGAATCTTTAAAGTTCATCCATCCGTTTCCGGTTTCAGCCAAAGTTTTCATCATGCGGCCGTACATTTCGCGCGCTTTCACTTGGCGGACAAAAAGCTTTTTATACTCCGCTTCCGTGTACGCTATATCAAACGCTTCTCCGTACAAGTCCGTCAAATTCGGCGTCACTTTCGGATCGAACAAGGACCACATTCCATCTTCTTCAACCCGTCTCATGAAAAGGTCCGGGATCCAATTGGCCAGATTCAAATTGTGCGTGCGGCGAGATTCTTCGCCCGTGTTATCTTTAAGTTCCAAGAACTCTTCGATATCGGCATGCCAAATTTCCAAATAGATGCAGCAAGCGCCTTTTCTCTTCCCCCCTTGATTAACGGCGGCCACGGAAGAATCCAAGGTTTTGAGCCAAGGCACAATGCCGTTGGAAAGACCGTTGGTTCCTTGAATGAGGGATCCACGCGAGCGAATCCGGTGATAAGCGATGCCGATGCCACCCGAATACTTGGAAAGCTGCGCAACGCTTAAGTAACTCTTATAGATAGATTGGATGTCGTCTTTTGGAGAATCCAACAAATAACAGGAAGACATCTGTGAGCGGCGCGTCCCCGAATTAAAAAGAGTCGGCGTGCTGGGCATGTATTCAAAGTTGGAGATCAAATGATAGAGCTCGATCGCATCCGGCACGCTCTTCGCCAAACCGCAAGCCACGCGCAAGAAAAAATACTGAGGAGTCTCGATGACGTTGCGGGTAATGGGATGCTTTAAAAGATACCGGTCATAAACCGTCCGGAGACCGAAATATTCAAACAATTCATTGCGGCTTTCGTTAATGGTGTCATTTAACTTCCGCGCGTTTTCTTTAACGAATTCGTAAGTTTTATCGGAGATTAAATTTTTTTCATACCCTAAGCCGATGGCCTGCGAGAAAGAATAAATGTCCTGGTTCTGAACTTCTTTCAGCACTGTGGTAGCTAAAAGACGCGCTGCCAAGCGGGAATATTCCGGCTCTTCCGAAATTAGTTGGGCCGAGGTTTGGATGGATAAATTGTCTAACTCTTTGGTGGTGGCGCCGTCATAAAGGCCGCCAATGGTTTTCGTGGCCACTTTCATAGGGTCCACGTGAGGAAGGCCGGAGCAGGAACGGAGCACGGCTTTCACGATTTTGTCTACATTAACGGGCTCGAAGGCGCCATTGCGCTTACGAATGTGCATCGTCTGTTCAGGGCTGGTGGAGACCGGAATAGATTCAATGGGAAGGGTTAAAGTTGTGTTTGAGTTGTCATTCGAACTATCGGTAATGGCCATGTTAGAGCCTCCTAGAAATAAAAAAACCAACGCGCTGGTGAACAGGAAACGGGCGTTGGTTGTGCTGCGTTTTACGACCCTCGGCAATATGCCCTATTTCATGAATACGTGTCAACTTCTCGACGGAAACGTTAATCTGAAAGACGAAAGTTTTTCAACAGTTGCGCGGCCAACGGATTCGGCCATTGTCGGTTGCGCGTCACGAGATACAAACTTTCATAAATCGGCTCGTCGAGCTTCCATTTAAGCGCCCTCAAAGAGCTCGACGTTGGACGTTTTTCCATCAAATAAGAACTTAAAGGGGCGATGCCAAATCCACGGCTCGCCAACCGTCCGGCCACTGCCATATCTTGGACTTCCGCCGCTACTTTCGCCTTAATCTTTCCGTTCGACAGATAATCTTTGACCTGTTGATAGATGGTGTTGGGCGCCGTCGCGAGAACAAAAGGAACTTCAATCTTCTCCTCGAGCGCTTTCTCATATTTTCGGGCCAAGGCTGGGCTGGCCGCGAACACCACAGGGACTCTACCGATCAAACTACTCGCACAATCGATCCCCTCTGGATCGGAAACGGGCGTATCCGTTAGAAGAATATCCAAACTAAGATTGGATAACTTCTCCGTCAGCACATCCAAAGGATTTTCTTCAACGAGAACATGCGAGCTGGGATTGTGTTTAAGAACATGGGAGACAAGAGCGTCGGTGAAAGCGCGAGGCGTTCCGCTCATGATGCCGATCTGAATGCTGAGCCGTCCGCTGGGCGCTCGATCTCGAAGCGTGTCCTCCAATTGCTGGCCCAAATCGAAGATTCTCTCCGCATAATCAAGCACCATTCGACCATCTTCGGTTAAGCGCAACCGTTTCTTATGTCGTTCAAACAGAGGCCTTTTCAGAGAATTCTCAAAGATCTTAAGTTGAGCACTGAGGGCGGGTTGAGAGAGATGAAGCACATCGCAAGCTTTTGTGATCGAACCCGCCTTCGCGATCGTATAGAAGTAATACAGGTGGTGGTAGTTCATAACATTAAACTATATATATCATTTATATTATCTATTTGATCTATGTTATGAGGTGGAGTATTCTGTGGCCGTTTTCAATTTAGAGTTTTGAGATTAAGGAGAACCCAAATGAACAAACTAAAAACAACAATGCTCTTAGCAGCGCTCACAGCGCTCTTTCTATTGGTTGGACAAACATTGGGCGGAAGATCCGGCCTTATGTTCGCGGTTGTTTTCGCGGTGATCGTCAATTTCGGAGCCTATTGGTTCTCGGACAAAATTGTTCTCAGGATGTACCGCGCCAAAGAAGCCGGTCCTTCCGAGGCCCCTGAACTACACGCCATTGTTCAAGATCTGGCGGCAAGAATGAGCATGCCGATGCCCAAGGTCTACGTCATTCCTGAACAAGCCCCCAACGCTTTCGCCACCGGAAGAAATCCTGAACAC
>CAZJOE010000356.1:0-2779 GCA_964547555.1 uncultured Elusimicrobia bacterium
GGTATGGGACAGGACTAACTCTTTTGAGTGTTTCGCTTGAGCATACTACGCACGTTCATTTAGAAGTTCTATTACCCGCTTTTGCATTGGGGTGCGTTTTATTTAATCCGCACGACCCGAACTTACCGGCTAAACACGCTCATGAGCATCAATTCCTTGAACCCGAAGGGGGATATGTTCAGCTTCTCGATAAATTGATTAAAAGTCTCTTCATGTTTTTGGTGGGATTATCGCTTCCAAAAATTATTCTGGCCGACACCCATCTTTCAACGGTGATATGGCATGTGTTTTGGATTTCGATCTTGTCCAATTTAGGGAAGTGTTTCCCGTCGTTTTTCTATAAAAAAGAAGCCAGTTTTAGAGAGCGCCTTGCGCTGTCAGTCACGATGTTTCCAAGGGGCGAAGTGGGCAGCGGCGTTCTCTTGATCGCCTTAGGTTACGGTCTAACCGGCCTTCCTGCCGCTCTCGCAGGCTTAAGCCTTGCTTTAAATCTTATTCTTATCGGATTTTTCATATTGATAGTGAAATGGCTGATCAAACCGCAACAGGGGAGGGCTCATGTGGGATAAATTGCCATTTTATGCGCTTGTCACCGTGGTTCTTGGAGCGCCAATCGTTTTAGTGATATATTATTTAATATCTTCACTTCGCGGTTAAATCCATTGACGGCTAAATGTTACGACTATAGAATGCCCTTAAGATCAAATAAAATGGGTTCGGGAAAAAATCAACTTTCCCGGAGGATATTCCTGATGGTCGGGCCGCCATCTGATGGATTTTTCATCAGGCGGCCTATTTTATTATGAGAAAACTACTTAAAAAATTTAGCGTACCGATCCTCATCATATTTTGGTCTTACACATGGCATGCCTATGCTGTAGGCTCATTAGATCGTAAGGATCTCTCTCCGGAAACTCCGCGCACTATTCTTAAGCAAGATCCCACAGAAGTTCATGCTCTTATTAAGATTCAAAATAAGACCCAGTTTAAACGCCGCCCATTTATTGCAAAGGGCGATGTCATTATTTTAAAACCCTTTGAATTGGGCGGAACATATTCTTCCGGTGAACGCTCGATCCCTGTCGAAAGTTTTGTTTT
The DNA here is from genome assembly GCA_964547555.1 of uncultured Elusimicrobia bacterium. GTDB lineage: Bacteria > Elusimicrobiota > Elusimicrobia > F11 > F11 > CAZJOE01. The sequence goes on from CAZJOE010000356.1 coordinate 1,099, forward strand.
TTGTACGCCATCTGAGCAAACCCATCTCCTCAGGTCGCCTCCGGCCCTGATCTAAGTTTTCGTGTTCGGTCCTAATTCAAGGACCGTATAACTCATTTCGATTTACAATTTGTATTATGGAGATTCTATGCGTGGAGAAAAATACACCATTTCCTGCCTGATAATGCGGGGAGGGGGTCAGTACTATACGGGAAACGGTTGGGACAATGATATCGGAAGAGCCTGCCTTTATGCGGCTTTTCATCAAGCCGGAGCGGCCTTGAGAGACCTATTGCCCAAGCACGAGGATGCCGTGAGCCGTTGTCTCATCCAGAATAAATCCTTCGATTATTATAATGGGAAAGAGTTTGTGTACGACCCCTCCAAGGCAAAGCTTTACACCTTTGAGGAGGCGGAGTTCGAATTAAGCAGACTCCACACCCAAAAAAAATGAAAATAACCCTCCGGCTCATTTTTTTCTTGGTTTTTGTGATCTCACTAGCCGCCGTCGGATTTTCTTTTTGGCAGGCGCGTCAGGAAGAGTCACGGCTTAAAAACGAGCTTGAGCGAAGGGCCAGTATCATAGCGGACAGCCTGAAGGAATCCGTGGAACCTTTTTTAAAGAGTAATTCCACGGATGCCTTGTCGCGTATTGTGAATAAGTTTTCCAATCGAGAGAGATTGCTCGGCGTTTCTGTGGGTGATCTCGAAGGAAATCTGTTAGCTGTTTCCACGGATCTTAAGTCGGCGCTTGAGGAGCCTGCTAAGATCTTAAAAGAAAGCATACAAGAGATCGAGGGTTCCAACTCGGAATTCGGTCAGTTCGTGAGCCTTGACGGCAAACAGGTGCATATTTACTCGATTCCGCTTGCGACCGAAGAAAAAACAAGCCACATCCTGACCTTGTACCATGACCGAACATATATCACGGAAAGAGTCAGGCGAATCTGGGTGAACGCTTTTTGGCGCGCCTTGATTCAAGCTCTCTTAATAGCATTGACCACGTTCATCATCATTTACTTGAGCGTAATGGCGCCTATTAAAAGAACAACGGAATGGATTCGAAAGGTGCGCAAAGGCGAGGCGGAAGAAATCAATCCAAACCACCATGTTCTTTTAGGCCCCCTTGCCGGCGAAATATCCAAATTGGTCAAAAGCCTCGGGATGGCCCGCTCGGCAGCGGAAGAAGAGGCAAGGCTCCGTCAAACATCAGAATCCCTATGGACGCCCGAACGATTAAAAGAGTTTGTAAAGGTAAGGCTTGAGGGACGACCTCTTTTTGTCGTGTCAAATCGTGAACCCTACATGCATTTTAAAAAAGGAAAGGAGATGGAGTGTATCGTTCCTGCCAGTGGTTTGGTGACAGCGATCGAACCCGTCTTAAAAGCATGCGGAGGCACATGGATCGCCCAAGGAAGCGGCTCCGGCGATAAGGAAAAGGTGGACAAAAACGACAGGCTTAAAGTTCCGCCGGACGAGCCTTCGTACACTCTAAGACGGGTTTGGGTGACCTCTGAAGAAGAACAGGGTTTTTACTACGGATTTGCGAATGAAGGCTTATGGCCGCTTTGTCACATTGCCCACACCCGGCCCACTTTTAGAGTGGAGGACTGGACACAATACGAGGCGGTGAATAAGAAGTTTTCCAAGGTAGTTTTACAGGAATTAGAAGGTGCGCAGGAACCTTGCGTTTTGATTCAGG
>CAZJOE010000357.1:0-2772 GCA_964547555.1 uncultured Elusimicrobia bacterium
CGTGATGACGTCAACGTGGAGTGGCAATTTATTCGATTCCTGCCTCTAATTTTTTGGCTTTTTCTTCGGCTTCTTCGATTGTTCCCACCATGGAGAATGCAGGCTCCGGCAGATGGTCCCATTTGCCTTCGCATAATTCTTTGAACGCGCGGATGGTATCGGCCAATTTCACGTAGCGGCCTTCGAGACCGGTAAACTGCGTGGCGACGAAGAAGGGCTGCGACAAGAACTTCTGAATCTTGCGGGCGCGGTTCACGAGAATTTTGTCGTCTTCGGAAAGTTCGTCCATCCCGAGAATCGCGATGATGTCTTGCAATTCTTTGTAGCGGTTCAAGATCTGCTGAACGCGGCGGGCGACGTTGTAATGTTCGTCTCCGACAATGCGGGGATCCAAAATTCGAGAAGTGGATTCCAAAGGATCCACAGCGGGATATATCCCTAGTTCGGCGATTTGACGGGACAACACGGTGGTCGCGTCCAAATGGGAGAACGTCGTGGCGACGCCGGGGTCGGTCATGTCGTCAGCGGGAACGTAAACGGCTTGAACGCTGGTGATGGAACCATTCTTGGTGGAGGTGATTCGTTCTTGCAAACCTCCCACGTCGGAACCCAAAGTGGGTTGATATCCAACAGCCGAGGGCATGCGTCCCAAAAGCGCGGACACTTCAGCGCCGGCCAACACGAAACGAAATACGTTGTCGACGAAGAGAAGCACGTCTTGGTTTTCTTTATCGCGGAAATATTCGGCTTGGGTCAAAGCGGTCAACCCCACGCGCATACGAGACCCGGGCGGCTCGTTCATTTGTCCGTACACAAGCACGGTTTTCGAAAGAACGGAATTTCCGTCCGCGAGTTTGGCTTCTTTCATTTCGTTCCAAAGATCGTTTCCTTCGCGGGTTCTTTCTCCGACGCCCCCGAACACCGACACGCCGCCGTGCTGCTTGGCCACGTTGTTGATGAGTTCCATAATGATAACGGTCTTGCCGACGCCGGCGCCGCCAAAGAGCCCGATCTTTCCCCCCTTCGCGTAAGGTTCAAGAAGATCGATAACTTTGATGCCGGTTTCAAAAACTTCCGGCGTGGGTTTCTGGTCGGTGAAAGCGGGGGGCGCGCGGTGAATAGGGAGAGTGGTTTCAGAGCTGATCGGCCCCAGGTTGTCTTTCGGTTGGCCGAGAACGTCCACCAAGCGGCCGAGACAAGCTTTTCCGACGGGAACGGAGATGGGCGCGCCGGTGTCTTCCACTTCCATGCCCCGGCTGATGCCTTCGGTGGCTCCGAGCGCGATGGTGCGGACGGTGTTGTCTCCCACGTGTTGGGCGACTTCCAAGGTCAGGTCAACTTTAACTCGCGTGTTCCCTGAGTCAATCTCGCCTTTCACTTTGAGCGCGTTCAAAATTTTCGGTAAATGCCCTTCCGGAAATTCCACGTCCAAAACTGGCCCGATCACTTCTACGATTTTACCCGTGACTTTCATTTGATTCTCCTCGTTAATTTGTCTGAAGCGCTTCCGCACCACTCACGATTTCCGACAATTCCCTGGTGATGTTGGCCTGGCGGACTTTGTTCATGGTGAGCGTGAGAGAGTTGATTAAATCTTTGGCGTTGTTGGTGGCGCTTTCCATGGCGGCCATCCGCGCGGCGAGCTCCGCCGATTGAGACTCCAACAAGATCCTGTAAATTTGGGCTTTCACGTAGCGCGGCAAAAGCTCTTTCACGATCTCTTCGCGGTTCGGTTCATAAATAAAATCGAGCGAGGGTTTCACTGCAGGTACTTGCTCAATGGGGAACAATGTCCGCACACGCAGTACCTGCTGAATCCGCGATTTGAATTCGTTGTAGATGATGACCACTTGCCGGCTTCCGCTCGTGAGATAACTGTCGATTAAATCCTGGCCCAACACTTCGGCCTGCTGATATCCTAAGCGGTGAAAAATATTCACGTATTCTTTTTCAATGGTCGCGTGAAACCGTTTAAAGAAGTCTCGTCCTTTCCGTCCCACGGCCCACAACCGCACGTCGTCTTCTTTGTGGTCTCTTAAAAAAAGAATGGCTTTACGAATAAGCGTCGCGTTAAAACCGCCGCACAGTCCGCGGTCCGCCGTCACTAAAACCAAGTCGATCCGCTTTCCTTCCCGCTTGGCCATAAACGGATGCTGCGCCAAACTTTGATCTTCCTGCGCATGCGCGAGGTAAGAAAGTTCATGAAGAAGATTTTCCATTTTAACGGCGAAGGGACGCGCCATGAGAATCCGTTCCTGCGCTTTGTTGAGCCGCGCCGCCGCCACCAGCTTCATCGCTTTCGTGATTTGCTGAGTGGATTTGACGGATTTAATCTTGGTCCTGAGTTCGCGTATCGAGGCCATGTAAATTTAGGCGGTCAAAAATCCTTTTTTGAATTCTTTGATCAAGTCAGTAATTTGAGCGATCAATTCATCCGGCATTTTGTCGCCGGATTTGATCTTCGTGAAAATGTCCGGGGCTTTGTTTCCGATATAGGAAAGAAGGCCCGCTTCGAATTCACGGACGCGGTTGACGGACAGTTCGTCCAAGTGACCGCGAACACCCGCGAAGATCACAATAACTTGATGCGCGACGTCCATCGGAGAATATTGGCCTTGCTTCAAAAGCTCGACCATCCGCTGTCCGCGTCCCAATTTGTTTTGAGAACTCTTATCGAGTTCGGAAGCAAATTGCGCGAAGGCCGCGAGTTCGTTGTACTGGGCCAAGTCCAAGCGCAATTGACCGGCCACTTGCCGCATGGCTTTGATTTGG